>NZ_JXLC01000020.1:0-75420 GCF_001886225.1 Enterococcus silesiacus
ATTTCCACCAACACAATATATTATAGAACCAAGATTTTTTAAGAAATAGTTGAGTGAACACTGGATAAACGGTGATTGCCATACACTTCGATCACATCAATTTCCAAGTGCTAAAACACTAAGATTTGAAGGCTTTGGAAATTAAAAACTTTTGCCCCAACCTCATTGTTTACTTAAAATTAGAAACAAATTGGCTGAATTTTTCTCCAGCGCCTGCTAAAAATTCTTTTGTGCCATCATTATTTGGTTCAAGATTTTCATTAAATAATTTATCAGATTGACCAATATATAACTCAGGTTGTTGCATAGTTGGCATATCTAAAAATACCAATGATTGACGTAGTACATGATTCGCTAAGACCCCTGAAATACCAGAAATCGATTGAGATGCAACTAATGCAGGTTTACCTGCCCAGACATTTTCACCCCAAGGACGAGATGCAACATCTAATGCATTTTTTAATGCTGCTGAAATGCTTCTATTGTGTTCAGGTGTAACAAAAATGAAAGCGTCTTGCTCTGCAACGGCTTTTCTAAAAGTCGTATATTCCTCTGGAGAATTCGCATCATAATCCTGATTGTACAACGGTAAATCTTTAATGTTTAAAAACGTTACATCTGAATCTGCTGGTAAACCTTTTACAATTGCTTTTGCAACCGCTTCTGAATAAGAATTTTTTCTTGTAGATCCTACAATTACACCATATTTTGTCATAAGTATATACTCCCTTCCACTTACTTTTAGTAAGTTAATATGAATTTATCTTACCACACGTAATCAGATAAAGCAACTAAAAAAATACGTGTGAACATTAAACACTATCAAATCCAGTCTATCACTTATGTAAAAATTGTATAAGTGAGCTTCTCTATTCACAAAAGTGAAGGCAATTAAAAATCCTCAGTGCAAAAAAACAACCGCTTCCCACAATTAGCATGTAGAAACCAGTTGGAAGTGAATTATTTTTTTATTATACATGATGGTGTGGCGGCACAATGACTGATTAGGTTTGCCTCCTATACTACACTTTCAAATAGCTCATAGACAGGTATACCTCGTACAGAATTAACATTAGCAACTAATTCACTAATTTTCCCTTTAAATAAGCAATTACTAGCTTCCAAATTTGCATAATCTATTGGTCGTATTAACTCTGCTGGTTTTGGTAACACAACTGCCTGGCTCTTTTCTAATATTTCTGCTACAAATTGAGAGCAAAAATAATAGTTTTCACGTTGATACTGAATGGAGAATTTACAGCAAACTAATCCGATGATATTGTATCGATACTGCTGCTTTTCCATTACCATCTGCTGCACTTCAGACATTGCTTGTGCAAAGACCGATTTCGATACTTTCAGCTCATATAAGGCACAAGGCATCTCTTTATGATAGTCAAAAAAACAATTGGTCAAGCTCTCTTGAATAAGTCCTGCTGGTAAAGGAAAATGTGGATGTTTACGTCCAAAGCTATAAAATTGTGACAACGTCCCATCAAAAGCAATGGAAACATGTGTATAATCATCTGCCGTAGCCATTTGAATCAATTTTGAAATATATGTTTTAGAACGAGTTAAAAGAATATAAATACTTTTCATTATAACTTACCTCCCTTATTAGTTAATCATTTACCTGCTGTACCACTCATCTGATACAGAGGTGATATTCTTATTTTATTAAATAGAATTGTTTTATGTTATACCATGGATATAACGTGCAGAAGCAGTAATGTGTTTACAGTGACAAATATAGTAAAGCACATGTCTCTCATAACACTCTCCTTAATAAGAACTGAATTCATATAACAGTTGATTTCTTTCTCGAATATAACGATCAACTAACTGATTAACAGCAGTTCTGACCCCTACTTGTTTTAAATTTTTTAGTTCATTCACATACGCCTTAAATTCAAATTTAGTTCGATTGGTTGCTTACAAATGAACCCTGTTCTCAGAGAATTCTTTTGTTAAAGATAAAGTAAAAAGACAGCACTTTTTTGTAGTTCATTCCCCTTTTTTTACCCCCTTTTGTATTAAAAAAAGGTTATTTTGTACTCATTGATTTTTTTTGCAAAACAAACAAAAAAATAAAACCCCTTGAAAATCAAGGGGTTCATTGTTAATCAATAACAAGTTTTTAACGACGGATTTCTTTAATACGAGCTGCTTTACCATGTAATGCACGTAAGTAATAAAGTTTCGCACGACGAACTTTACCATAGCGTACTACTTCGATTTGAGCAACACGTGGTGTGTGTAATGGGAATGTACGTTCCACACCAACACCGTTAGAAATTTTACGTACTGTATAAGTTTCGCTGATACCAGTGCCGCGGCGTCCGATAACAACTCCTTCAAATAATTGGATACGTTCGCGCGTTCCTTCAACTACTTTCGCATGAACGCGAACAGTGTCTCCAGGACGAAACGCAGGAATATCCGTACGTAATTGTTCTTGTGTTAATTCTTGAATTAATGGATTCATTCTTTTTTCTCCTCATTCCAAACATTCATATGACTTTTGTCACAGCGGAATATCGTAATAGTTGAGCGCTTTGCACTCACTGAAATAGTTTAACATAGCTCTTCTAAGCTGTAAAGGGATTTTTCTTTAAAGATCGTTCAGTTTCTATTTACTTGCGGACTTTTCTTCTTCAATAATCTCGGCCAATAATTTTTTCATTTCATCATCCAGCTCAAGAGTTTCCAGCATATCTGGACGTCTTAAATAGGTTCTACGTAGGGATTCTTTCAACTGCCATTCAGCTATCAATTTATGATTGCCATTCGTTAAGACTTCCGGTACATTCATCCCATTAAATTCAGCTGGGCGCGTATATTGCGGATGTTCCAACAACCCCGTTGAATGAGAATCCGTTTGCGCAGATAGTTTATTTCCTAACACATCAGGTAGCAGACGAACCGTGGCATCGATCATAACCATTGCACCTAATTCGCCGCCAGTCATAACGTAATCTCCTAGTGAAACTTCATCCGTAACCAAAGAGCGAATCCGCTCATCATAGCCTTCATAATGACCACAGATAAAAACTAGATGCTCTTCTGCAGAAAATTCTTCCGCCATTTTTTGATCAAACTGTTTACCAGCCGGATCTAGCAAGATCACACGTTTTTTAGTTTCCGGTGATGCTTCTTCAATTTTTCGTAAATTATCATAGATTGGCTGAACTTTTAAAAGCATCCCAGCGCCACCACCATAAGGATAATCATCAACTGACTGATGCTTATTATCTGAATGATCACGAAAATTAGAAACATTGATTTCCAGTAAATTTTTCTCTACAGCTTTTCCAATGATCGATTCTCCCATTGGCCCTTCAAACATTCTTGGGAAAAGCGTCAACACATCAATTTTCATCGTCGATCAAACCTTCTGGAATCTCTACACGAACAATGCCTGCTTCTAAATCAATCGACTTAACAACAGACTCGATATAAGGAATCAAGGCATCTTTTTTCTTAGGTCTTTGAACAACCCAGACATCATTTGCTCCTGGCGAAAGAATCTCTTTGATCTTACCAAGTTCTTCATTATTTTCATCGATGACCGTCAAGCCAATGATTTCATGATAATAAAATTCATCTCCTGGTAAATCCTTTAAGCCATCTTTTGATACTTTCAAAATGCCATCACGGTATTTTTCAACATCATTGATTGAAAAATGATCTTCAAACGTGACAATATCAAAATTTTTATGTTTGCGATGCGTTTTAATCGTTAATTCGATTGGCGTTTTTTTTTCTTGAAATAATGTCAAAACTGATCCTTTTTTATAGCGTAGCTCTGGAAAATCTGTTTGAGAAATTATTCGTACTTCGCCTTTTAAGCCTTGAGTATTGACGATTTTTCCAACATTTAAATATTCAGTCACTTAAAACCCTCATTTCAAAATTTTAGTCTTTTTCATTCTACCATTTCTATAGATTGAATTCTATATATACATAAAAAGAAAGCCATTCAATGAAGAATCGCTTTCTTTTTAACTTTCTACGCGTTAACACCAGTTAATGTGCCGTAAATCAAGAATAAATTCAACGCCGTCAAGACAATTGCGATGATCCAAGCTAGAACTTTTACCCACATTGGATTAGCAAATTTGCCCATGATTTTTTTATCACTCGTATACATCGTCAACGGAATAATTGAAATTGGCAAGGCAATACTTAAGAATACTTGCGTGTATAGTAGCAAATCTTCAACTGCTGATTCTCTGCCGCCGTAAATAATCACACAAATGATTACTGGAACGATCGCAATCAGACGCGTTACGACCCTACGCATCCATAGCGGCATTTTCAAATGAATAAACCCTTCCATAACAATTTGTCCTGAAAGTGTTCCGGTGATCGTTGAGTTCTGTCCAGAAGCAAGTAATGCAACAGCAAATAAAATACTTAGCACTGGGCTAGCAATATTTCCTACAATATCAGGATTTTTCAATGCATCAAACAAATCAACAAACTTCCCTAAATCACTATTCGTTCCATAAAATAGAGCACCACCCAAAATCAACAATAAACAATTCACGATAAAAGCCACCGTTAATTGAATATTTGAATCCCAAATTGTAAAACGAATCGCTTTAGCCTTTTCTTTGTCATCATTACGATCGAACTTTCTTGCTTGAGCAATAGAGGAATGTAAATATAAATTATGAGGCATAACAGTAGCACCCACAATCCCTAACGCTAAAAACAACATTGATTTATCGCTAGCAATCCGGGTATCTGGAATGAAGCCTCGCAATACTTCTCCAATATTTGGATCAGCAAGAGCAACCTCGTAAGCAAAAACAAAAAAGATAACAGCAATCAAACAAGCTACGATCGCTTCGATTTTCCTAAAGCCTAATTTTGTCAACAACAACAATAATAAAACATCAAATGTTGTAATCAACACACCAAGCAATAATGGAAAGCCAAACAGTAATTGCAAAGCCACGGCCCCACCAATCACTTCAGCAATATCGGTTGCCATGATCGCAAGCTCTGTAATGATCCATAAAACAAAACCCGTTTTTTTACTTGTATGCTCTCTAGTTGCTTGAGCTAAATCTCTACCTGTCACGATCCCTAATTTGGCTGCCATACTTTGAAGCAGCATTGCAATCAAGCTTGATAATAAGATGACACTCAACAATGCATACTTATATTCTGCACCACCTGCAATCGATGTAATCCAATTACCAGGATCCATATAGCCAACTGCTACAAGTGCCCCTGGTCCACTATAGGCCATCAGTGTTCGCCAGAAACTAGCATTTTTAGGGACATCAACGGTATTGTTGATTTCTTCTAAACTAGGACCATTTGCATACTCCAACAACTTTTCTGCTTCATTTTTCTCTTCTTTCATGTTTATCCTTCTTCCAACTATAAATCATCAGGTTTATATTATTATATTTTTAGGCACCCCTTAATCCTTAAAACAATTATAATCCTCTCATTGTTGCTTGTAAATAGGAAACACTCGGTTATTTTTTTCATTTAGGGCTAAAGTAGGATGTTTTTAACGATTCTTCTTTGTATAATACTTGTATCAGGTTCGTTCTTACAACTTTGTTCGTAAAAAATGATAAATAACAATGGTAAAATAATAAGAAGACTTTTATACTAAGAGTAGTTACTTTAAGGAGATGATACACATGAGCATCGCGCTTTCAAGAAAAATTATTAACTGCATTTCAATCATAGGAATTATCGCAACGATTGCTGTAACGATCTATTTTATGCGATTAGGTGTTTTTAAGGATGTAGACGCTTTGAGAGGGTTAGTCGGTGACTCGGTCATCTTAGGGCCTGTGCTGTTTATCTTAGTACAGATCGTTCAAGTTGTTATTCCAATCATTCCAGGAGGCATCAGTTGTGCTGCAGGTGTTTTGATTTTTGGACCTTTGGCTGGATTCATTTATAATTATGTTGGTATTGCGATTGGTTCTGTAATCATATTCCTGTTAGGACGTCAATATGGTAAACCATTTATCTTAAGTTTAGTCAGTGATAAGACGTATAATAAATACATTAGTTGGTTAGATAACGAAAAACGCTTTGAGCGCCTATTCGCCTTAGCAATTTTCCTTCCGATAGCACCAGACGATGCGCTATGTTTAATGGCTGGCTTAACCAAGATGTCACTAAAGAAATTTACTTTGATCATCATTTTAGCAAAACCTGCTTCAATTTTCTTATATAGTTTAGCCTTGATCTATGGCGGAACCTATTTAAACGGTTTGCTAGGATTTTAAAATAAAACATTATATAATAAAGACTTGAATAGGATGCAATCGTGTCCTATTTTCTTTTGTTAATTTACATAAGGGTGGAATAATTCATGAAATACTTGAAAAATAGTGTTAAAAATATGATTGATTTTTTTGCAGGCACCTCAGCCTATCTTCGGGATGTCTTATTGATGCATGGCTTTATGCTTTTTGTTTTGCTTCCGCTGCTAGCTAGCTCTACCCGTTTTATTTTAAAGCAGGGAAAGATCAATTATCTATCGTATGATACACTGCCAATAATTTTTGCAAAACATCCTGGAGTGCTGATTGCATTGATCATCGTTTTGGTGGCAATTGTGATCTGTGTATTCTTTGAATTTACTTTTTTATTATTAAGTATTTTTTTCATAAAAAAAAGGCAGTCTATTTCTCTAACAAATCTGCTAAGAGGAACGTTGCTTCAGCTTAAAAAAATCCGTTTTAGCACAATCTTATTCTTCTTATTTTATTTTTTCTTGGTTTTGCCACTTAGTGGTCTAGGATTTAATTCAGATTTACTTGCAAAAATAAAAATTCCAGCTTTTATTATGGATTTCATTTTTGCTAATCGCGTAACCATTATTGCTTTAGTTGCTTTAAGCTACTTGCTCTTTTTCTACCTTTCTATTCGATTAATTTTTGCATTGCCCGAAATGATTTTAAGAGATGTTCCCTTTCGCCAAGCGGTCAAAGAAAGTTGGCGCTCAACCAAAAATCACTTCTTCAGGATTCTTGGGCAGTTTATTGTGATTGGTGGCAGTATTCTTCTATTTTTTATTTTTAGCACCACGGTGATTCTTAGTGCTCAAGCAATTATTGAAACAACATTTCCTAACTATGCTCTAGCCAGTGCAGTAATCGGAATGACACTGTTACAATTTATTTTGCTTCTTAATATTGTCTTTTCCACTGTAGGGATTTTCTATATTACGATCGATTATATGGACGATGAGGGCTTTTTACCTGACTTGCCTCAATGGTTTTTCGATCAGCCTAAACAGCAGAAAAAAGAATGGACTGCTTTAAAGGTTAGCGGATTTGCTTTCGTTGCAGTGATTTTTGGAATCGGTGTCGGTACTTACAATACTGAATTTTTAAGTAAGCCTTCTGTGACAGAACCACTAACTCTGTCTCACAGAGGTGTTGATGCAAATAACGGTGTACAAAACACATTGCCAGCTCTTGTAAAAACTAGCTTAGAGCATCCTAATTATATAGAAATGGATGTTCAAGAAACCAAAGATAAGCAATTTGTAGTCATGCACGATTTTAATTTGAAAAAGCTTACTGGTGTAGATAAAAGACCTAATCAATTGACCCTAGCTGAATTGACCAAATTAACTGCCAAAGAAAATGGTATGGAGGCAAAAGTTTGCTCTTTTGATGAATATTTAGCCAAAGCCAAAGAGTTAAAGCAAAAATTATTGATTGAGATCAAAACCACGCCGCAAGATAGCCCTGATTTAGTTGATCATTTCATCGATAAATATCGTTCGATCATTTTATCTGAAAAGCATATTATTCAAACCCTAACGTTTAACACCGCGACAGAACTCAAAGAAAAAGAGCCTGACTTTTACGTCGGCTATATCCTTCCCTTTAATATTGTAGGCCCGCCTGTTTCAAATGTGGACTTCTTTACGATGGAGTATACAACTTTAAATCAAAATTTTATCAGTGCAGCACATAACGATGGTAAAAAAGTGTATGCTTGGACGATTAATGATGAGGATACAATGACACGGATGATGTTTTATGGTGTAGATGGTATTGTTACAGATGAGTTAAAATTGCTCAATGAAACAATCAAAACTGATTTAGATGAACTGATTTATTCAGATAAATTGATCCATTTTGTTATAGGGATCGGTTAAAAATAGTAATAGAGTGACGTAAACTATAAATTGTCTACGTCACTCTATTTATTTTGCATTCATTCGTGTTTTACCTTCTTGACACATATAAAGAAGTGGACAGATATCACATTTAGGACTTCGAGCTAAACAGTGATAACGCCCGAAAAAAATCATTGTATGATGAGTTTTCACCCATAATTCTTTAGGAATTTTTCGCATCAACGTTTGTTCAACTTCCATGACACTGGCATCTAATTTGCAGATTCGTAACCGTTTTGACACCCGTTCAACGTGAGTATCAACTGCAATAGCTGGTTCGCCAAAAGCATCTCCCATCACCACATTAGCCGTTTTACGACCAACACCTGGTAAAGAAACTAGTTCTTCTCGAGTTTCAGGGACTTTTCCATCAAACTGATCGATTAATTGTGCCGCACATGCTTTAATATTCTTGGCTTTATTTCGATACAAGCCAATCGTTTTGATTTTTTGAATGATATCCTCTATGGGAGCCGCCGCAAGTGCCTCAGGAGTTGAGTATGCAGCAAATAATGCAGGTGTTGCTTTGTTCACAGAAACATCCGTTGCTTGAGCACTTAAAATAACAGCAATCAATAGTTGAAATGGACTTTTATGCGTAAGTTCACATGCAGCTTCCGGGAACATATCATACATAATTTCTATCGCTTCCATTGTCTTTTCTTTGGAAAGCATTTACCTACCTCCTACTCACTATCTTCTGGATTAAGCCAATTGTGAAGAGTAACTTTGGGAATTGGCTCATTTTGGACACCTTGTTGTTCGATTTCTTTTTGGATCAGCGCCTGTTTTCGACGTTTTTGATCTTCCGCTACTTGCTCTTTTGTCGTAATATTTTTACGCTCCCAAGCAAGCAAGATTCGATCGATATATTTTAAGCTATAGGCTTGATTTAACACAGCTTCTCTTAAGGCCAATCGAATAAGTTCAGGTTGATAATGATCAGTTTCTAACCACTGACCGATCATCTCAAGCTCGATTGGAGATAATTGGCGACCAAACTCTTTTTCAAACCCTTGATAAAGCTGTTTGATTGTTTCCTCTGATGTCACTTCTTTTTGTTTTTCTGTCAGCTTTTGTTGTAACAGATCAATTTTTTCAAAAATTGGTAATAGATCATACGTATCCATCATTTGACCTTGTTCATTTTGTTTTGTTTCAATGACCAAAAAGCCACGTGAAACGAGCTGATTCATCAATTTATAGATAACATCGATTGGTTTTCCCATCATTTGGCTGATTTCAGCTAAATCTGGAAATAAATCACCTTTTGCTTGGGAACGGAACAACTGTAGCCAAAATAAAAATTCTTCGTCTGTTAACCCAATTTTTTGATAGTTCTCAATGACCAAATTGGAGACAGTCGTTTCACCAGCTTTCAGGTATTCATTGATTGATAACATAACTGCTCCCTCATTTCTGTTGCTAGATAAAAATTATTATTCTTTGATTTTGTAGACATCATAATAAATAGATTTCATATAATCAATCAAATATTGCGGATTCAACGCTTCACCTGTTGCATCTAAGATCAATTGATTTGGTTTTCTTGATGCCCCATATTGGTGGATATGATCCGTTAACCAGTTTTTGATTGAGGAATAATCATCACCTGCTAAAACTGCATCTACATCGATTTCTTTGCCCATTGCATGACGTAATTGAGCCGCATACATGTAGCCCAAAGCATAAGAAGGGAAATAACCGAAGCTTCCGCCAGACCAATGAACATCTTGGACGATTCCTTCCAAATCATTCTCTGGTCGAACCCCTAAATATTCCTCGTACTTATCATTCCAAATTTGAGGTAGTTCATCGATCGAAACGTTCTCGTTAAAAATCATTTTTTCAATCTCGTAGCGAATAATGATATGCAGTGGATACGTTAAACTATCGGCTTCAATTCGTACCAAACTCGCTTTTGTTTCTTTTAATGAATCATAAAAAGTATCAAACTCAATATCGTCAAAGGTACCTTCTGTGCATTCTTTAAAAAATGGGAATTGTTTTTGCCAAAACTGTTTATTACTGCCAATAATAATTTCATTAAATAACGACTGAGACTCATGGATCCCCATAGAAGCACCTGTTGAAAGCGGCGTATAATCATATTTAGGATCAATACTTTGCTCATAGATTCCGTGACCTGCTTCATGAATGACGCCAAACGTTGCCATCGAAAAATTCGTTTCATCCCAACGGGTTGTGATTCGTGCATCATTCCGATTTAAATCCAACATAAACGGATGAACTGTATCGTCTAAACGACCTCTGGAAAAATCATAGCCTAGTTGTTCTGCAACACCTGTTACAAATTTTCTTTGTTGCTCTTTCGTTACACGTCTAGATAAAAAGTCTGTACGAGGGACTGTCCCTTTTTCAGCAATTGTTTCTCTGATTGCCATGATTCCTGTTTTTACTTGATCAAAAATCTGATCTAATTTTTCAACCGTCAAGCCAGGTTCATATTGGTTAAGCAACACATCGTAATTTGTCGCTTCCTCTTTTTTCCAGTAAGGAATAAATTCCTTTAAGAAATCGATGATCGTTTGGATTTCGTTTTTCATTTTAGCGAAATCTTTCGCTTTTCTCGCTTGCAGCCATGCGGTATGAGCATTTGTCAATGCAGTGTTATACACCTGCATCCGCTCAGCAGGAATGCTATGATTTAACTCGTATTCTTCTTTAATTTTCTTATAAATAGCTAAACCGACTTCTGATAGCTCACTAGTATGCGTGTCAAAATAAGCAAGAGCTTCTTGAACTTTGGGTCCTACGCTACGCTCAAATGACATTCCTGACAAATAGCCAACTGCTTCGCCTCGAAATCCACTGCTGGCTTCTGGCATACCTGTTTGGCTATCCCATTCTAATAAACCTAAAGCTTGGTTTAACAACTCGATCTCTTTGATTTCTTGTAAAAATTCTTGTTCTTTCATATTTTTACACCTACTCTTCTCTTGGTTTTCTCGGCGGTCTTTCTCCCCAATATTGGAACAAGTCAGTACGTAATGCACCATTGTATAATTTTCTCTTTTTCGTAGCTCTTGCACCATAATATTGTTCAAACGTTAAATCACTCGTTAAAATATATTTGCTCCAGGTTTTCAGAGGACGGAAAACTTCGCCCATTTCTTTATATAATTTACGCACAGATTCTTCCTCACCTAAACGTTCTCCGTAAGGTGGATTTGCAACCATCACGCCATATTCCTTTTCAGTAGTAAAGTCACGCAACGCCAATTGTTTGAATGTGATAGAATCACCTAAACCAATTTCTTCTGCATTTGCTTTAGCGATTTCGATCATTTTTCCGTTGATATCAGATCCCATAATGTCTAATTTGATATCATAATCTGCTTTCTCATCTGCTTCTTTGCGAACTTTTTCAAAAACAGCTGAATCAAACCAATCCCACGTTTCACAGACAAACTCACGGTTAAAACCTGGTGCAATATTATGACCGATCAAAGCGGCTTCAATACAAATCGTTCCAGACCCACACACTGGATCATAAAACGGACGGTCTTTACGCCAATTTGTCAACGCTACTAATGCCGCTGCCATATTTTCTTTTAATGGCGCTCCACCTTTTTCAATACGATAGCCGCGTTTAAATAGACTAGGGCCAGTCGTATCGATCGTTACCGTCACATGGTCTTTTAAAAGAGCAACTTCCAATTGGAAAAATGCACCTGTTTCAGCTAGAGGCACCGTCGCTGGGCGATGATAGACTTCTCTTAAGCGGTTGACGATGGCTTTTTTAGTAATCGATTGACAGTCCGGTGTGCTGTATAATTTGGATTTGATTGATTTTCCAGCTACCGGAAATTCTGCATCCATCGGCAAATAATCTTCCCAAGGCAACGCTTTAACTTTTTCAAATAACTCGTCAAAACTAAAGGCATCAAATTCACCAACAATAATCTTGATACGATCCGCTGTACGTAACCATAAGTTGGCTGTAGCAATTGTTTCCATAGTCCCTTCAAATAATGCTTTCCCATTCTCTACTTCGCAAGAAATCCCTAAATCACGTAATTCTTTTCCCACTAATGCTTCTAAACCGCTCGCTGCGGTAGCAACAAGTTTAAATGTTTTTTCTTTTGTCATTATATCTCCTCTTGTTCTTGTTATCGTTAAGAACTGCTCATTACTCTATCTATAATAAAACTTTGTTTATCCCTTACTTTAAAAAAAGCCTTCACAACAAAGTTGGAAGGTCTTCCTGAATACTTGTAATTTTCTGTAAGCCATGTTCTGTATCGAATGCCTCTCAGGGAAAGACACTCGACGGTCATCATCTATCTGCAGAAATAATTCTGCCTCTTCTACTCGTTCATTTCCTTTAGAAGAGCGCCCCTACCATTGTTTGGGTTGCTCGCTCGAGGGGTTTACCGCGTTCCACCAATTCCGTTTCCAAAATTGCTTCGTCACTGTGGCACTTTCAAGGGTACTTTGACATAGCCGAAACCTTAGTCATTTTTCCTGCCGTTACTTTTTCAAGCACCTTAGCTTATGATTTCGCTAAGCACGAACACTACAGACATCTCAGTCTGTGCGAGCATGGACTTTCCTCAGCCTGAATAAATTCAAACCGCGATCACCCGAAAATTACAAAATAATTGTTTCGATCAATTAAAATTGACGTGTTTCTGAATTGTCTATCTCACGTTCATATGGATTGTGCAAGTTACTTTCATATGGATTAGAATGGCTCATACCTGAAATTGGATTCGAAGCAGGCGTGTCATCTAATTTTTTGCCAAAGACTTCGCGTTCTAAATTAGACAAACGTTTTAGAATATCGAAGTTTGTAACGGCTGCACTTTTAGGCATTTCTTGTCCGCCGCGTGGTGGCATTGCTTGTTGCACTTTAGAAGCTTGATCAAGTTTTGCTAACAAACGGTTATTTTCTTCTTGTAAAGTTAAAAGTTCTTTGTTGTACGCTTCATAATCTTTGATTACGTTATCTAAAAACTCATCAACTTCAACTGGATCATAACCGCGCATTTTTGTTTTAAATTCTTTTTGTAAAATATCTTTGGGACTGTATACTAAATTTGCCATACTTACACCTCATTATTTTCTTTGATTAGGATAAAAGTTCATAGTTCAACAGCATTATTGTATCGGAAAATCGACAGAAAATCAAACAGATTATCACGAATCCATCGAGTTTTGTAAATCATCCATCGTAATTAGGCGGATTTCATAAGGAAATTTTTCGGAAAAAAGCTCCGCTTCCTTTAGAAAATACTGCGTCTTTCCTGGATATTCCTTATCATAAACAAGTAAACTTGCCCCAGAATGTTCCAATAAAAAGCGCGTATGCATTTTTAATTGTGCTGGCGATTTATACGGTTGATGACTCACTGCGTCCACGAAATCTGCTAACACTTCAATTTTTTCCAAATTCCCACGATTTTTTTCATTCCAATTATTTCCAAAATCTTTAAAAGGATAAATAATTCCTAATTTCAATTCTGGATAATCATTCTTCAATTCTGCTACTACTTCTGCTGCCCAAATTTCTGTTCCAAGATTGCCTGAAACCAAAACCCACTCCAATCCGGTGTCTAAATAGCCCATAATTTCCTTTTTTAATACATTTTTAATAACTGTAATTTTAGGGTCATTGTCTTGAAAAGCCCCGATTTCAAAGCTTTTATAACCAGTCACATAAAGTGTTTTTACGTTTTCCATAGACATTCCTTTTCTTTCATAAAGATTTTTTGTTATAATGTTGGCTAGGAGTGTGATAGAAATGGCTTTTCATTATCCTAATGGTACTCCCTATAATAATCATGAAGCACCCAAATCAAAAAAACAAGTAAAAAAACAAAAATCAATTCAATTTGGTAAACGAGGCATGGATTTTGAAGAAGAAATCAACAAAAGCAATGCTTATTATCTGATGCACAGCAAAGCTGTCGTTCATAAAAAGCCCACTCCCGTTCAAATTGTCAAAGTTGATTATCCCAGCCGTAGTGCCGCTGTCATCAAAGAAGCTTACTTTAGACAAGCTTCCACTACTGATTACAATGGCGTCTATAAAGGATATTATCTGGATTTTGAAGCAAAGGAAACCAAGAACAAAACCTCTTTTCCTTTTAAAAACTTTCATCAACACCAGATCGACCATATCCAGCAATGTTTGGCGCAAAATGGAATTTGCTTTGTTCTATTGTGGTTCTCTTCATTGAATAGATGTTTCTTTTTTAGCGGAGAAGAATTAGTAACTTGTTGGTCAAAACAAGAAAAAACTGGAAAAAAATCGTTGCCTTTATCTATTATTGAAAAAAATGGAATAGAGATCCAAATTGGAATTGCACCTCGAGTTCCCTACTTGGATGCAGTTGAGCAACATATTCAATCAAACAAAGGAGTTGCGATTAATGACAACTGATGAAATAAGTTCACGTGCAGCTAGACACGGACATACTACTACTTCTAACGGTACTGTCAATATGCCGTCAAATGGTGGTAAAAAACCAAAGAAAAAACGAATCTTTCTAAAAGTATTTATAGGATTGGTTATTCTTGGAATCGTCGGTCTTCTGGCAGGTGTCGGTCTTTTCTGGTCCTATGCTAAAGATGCCCCTAAAATAGAAGACGACAAACTAAGTGCTACAGTCTCTTCAAAATTATACGATGCAAATAATGAAGTTTTTGAAGAACTTGGTGCTGAAAAACGAGAAATGATCAAACCAACTGATGTACCTCAATTGCTTAAAGATGCAGTCGTATCGGTTGAAGACAAGCGTTTTTACAAGCATAGCGGTGTTGATCCGATCCGAATATTAGGTTCTGCTTTCTCAAACTTTAGAACAGGCGGCCTACAAGGTGGTAGTACACTGACGCAACAATTGATCAAACTTTCTTATTTTTCTACCAAAGAAAAAGATCAAAACCTTAAACGAAAAGCCCAAGAAGCTTGGATGGCCATACAGCTTGAAAAAGAAAAATCAAAAGAAGAGATTCTAACGTATTATATCAATAAAGTCTATATGGCAAATGGTTTATACGGTATGGAAACTGCTGCTCAATCCTATTTTGGAAAACCATTAGCTGAGCTGTCGCTTCCTCAAACCGCGCTTTTAGCTGGAATGCCGCAAGCACCCAACGACTATGATCCATATGTAAAACCTGATATGGCGAAAGAACGTCGTGACGTTGTTTTATTCACAATGAAAGAAAATGATAAGATCACACAAAAAGAATATGATGACGCAAAAGCAACACCTATCGATGATGGTTTACAGCCGTTAAAACAGTCAAATGAAAATCGTAAAATCGTCGATAACTACATCAGAGAAGTTATCGCTGAGGTAGAAAGTATGGGTAAAAATCCTTATACAGATGGTTTGGATATTCATACAAACCTTGATATGGACGCACAAAAACGTCTATATGATATTATCAACAGCGACACCTATGTAGAATACCCTGATCCAGATTTTCAAGTTGCTTCAACTGTGATCGATGTCAAAACAGGTCAAGTCAAAGCACAAATTGGCGGTCGGCATATTCCTGATGATGTCCAATTAGGTACAAATACAGCAATCGAAACTGATCGAGATGTTGGTTCAACTATGAAACCAATCGCAGATTATGGTCCTGCTATTGAAAACTTAAACTATTCAACAGGCCGTATTATGATGGATCAACCGACCACGTATGAAGGAACCAATATTCCTGTTACGAATGCAGATATGCAATATTATGGCGCTCTTACAATGCGTAAAGCGATTATGTATTCTCGTAACACAACAGCGATTCGAACTTTTGATGCTGTGGGTAGTGATAAATCAGCTGCATTTCTTAAAGATTTGGGCATTGAGTTTAAAAATATCGTTGCTGCAAATGCAATCTCTAGTAATACTAGTGAATTAGGCGGCAACAAATACGGCGTCTCTTCCCTAAAATTAGCAGCGGCCTATGCTGCGTTTGCTAATATGGGTGTATACAATAAGCCTTACTACGTTAACAAAGTTGTCTATCAAGACGGCTCAGAAGATGTAACTGAAACTGAAAGTAAACGTGCGATGAAAGATTCAACCGCTTATATGATGACTGATATGCTTAAAGACGTTATTACTGGCGGTACAGCCTTTAATGCTGGGGTTCCTGGGTTAATTCAAGCCGGCAAAACTGGAACGGCCAATTATACTGATGATGATCTTGCTAAAATGGGTGCCTCTGAGTCGTCCAGTATTGCTCCTGACAGCACGTTTGTCGGCTATACACCTCATTATGCAGTTTCTGTATGGACGGGCTATAAACAACGTTTAACGCCTATTCCTTATGAATATTGGGGAACTGCTTCCGATGTTTATCGAGAAATGATGACTTACCTATCTGAGGGAGTGTCCAATGATGATTGGATCATGCCTGATAGTGTTATTCGTTCAGGTAGTGAACTATATGTAAAAGGTGCTTATGAAGAACAACTCTTACCTTCAAACACTGGCTATGAGTCCTCTGCTTCTTGGGAAAATCCAATTAGTTCTGAACCAGCAACAACAAGTAGTTCTACTGCTGCTTCACAAACAGAACCGTCATCAACACAAGCTAGTATTCCGGCAGTTTCTTCTACTCAACAGACAGAACAACCGACATCAACAGCTCCAACAGAGCCACCGACAAGCAGTGATCCACCAGAACAACCATCGAGCACGCCTCCTGAACAAAATAATGCAGCTGGAGGATGATCATTTTCCAGCTAATGTATCAGCTAAAAAGGTACGATGTCCTATACAGACATCGTACCTTTTTATTATTGATTATTTAAAGCTGCCTCAACAAATCCTTTAAACAAATGTTGCGGTCTATTTGGTCTAGAAATCAATTCTGGATGGAATTGGCAACCCACAAAGAATTTTTTCTCAGGTAATTCAACGATTTCAACTAAGCGATTGTCTGGTGAAACGCCAGAGAATACTAAGCCGTTTTCTTCAAATAATTGACGGTATTTATTATTGAACTCATAGCGATGACGATGACGTTCTTGAACCACTTCTTGTCCTTCATACGCTGCAGCTGTAACACTACCTTTTTTAAGTTTACATGGGTATAAACCTAACCGTAATGTTCCACCAAGATTTTCAACATTTTCTTGATCTGCCATCAAATCAATGATGTTATTAAGAATCTCTGGATTATTTTCAGCAGAACCCGCATCTTCTAATTTTACAACATTGCGAGCAAATTCAACACAGGCCATTTGCATTCCTAAACAAATCCCTAAAAACGGCACGTCCTTTTCACGGGCAAAACGAATCGCTTCGATCTTGCCTTCTACACCACGATCGCCAAATCCACCTGGTACTAAGATTCCGTCAGCATCTTTTAACGTCTCTGCAACGTTTTCTTCCGTCAGCTCTTGTGAATCGATCCAATCGATTACAATATCAGAGTCAAAAGCAAAACCAGCATGTTTTAAGGCTTCTACTACTGAAAGATAGGCATCAGGGAGTTCCACATACTTACCAACTAAAGCAATTCTAGTTGTTTTCTTTAAGCCTAATACTTTTTCTTCCAATGCACGCCATTCAGTCATGTCTGCTGCTGGCACATCTAGTTTTAAATGATCACAAACAATTTGATCCATGTTTTGAGCTTGTAGCGCTAACGGTATTGAGTATAGCGTTTCAACATCACGTGATTCGATAACAGCTTCCGGCGCTACGTCACAAAATTGAGCTAATTTATTTTTTGTTCCTTGAGAAACTGGTAATTCGGTACGAACGACTAAAATATTCGGTTGAATCCCTAAACTGCGTAATTCTTTTACACTATGTTGTGTTGGCTTAGTTTTCATTTCGCCGGCCGCTTTAAGGTATGGAATCAGCGTTGTGTGGATATACATCACATTATCGCTACCAACGTCTGCTTTCATTTGACGTAATGCTTCTAAAAACGGTAATGATTCAATATCACCAACTGTTCCGCCAACCTCTGTAATAATGATATCCGCATCGGTCATAGTGGCTGCGCGCATGATTTTATCTTTGATTTCATTTGTGATATGAGGAATAACTTGCACAGTTGCCCCTAAATATTCACCCTTACGTTCTTTTCTCAATACCTCCGAATAAATCTTACCCGTGGTCACATTTGAATATTTATTTAAGTTGATATCAATAAAACGTTCATAGTGACCTAAGTCTAAGTCTGTTTCGGCACCATCATCTGTGACAAAAACTTCTCCATGTTGGTAAGGACTCATTGTTCCTGGATCCACGTTGATATATGGATCAAATTTTTGAATCGTTACTTTCAAGCCGCGATTTTTTAATAAACGCCCTAAAGATGCTGCGACAATTCCCTTCCCAATTGAAGAAACTACGCCGCCTGTAACAAAGATATATTTTGTCATAATTATAAAAAACCCTTTCTGAAAATAGATTTGTAGAGATAAGCAAACAACAAATTACTTTTTTACTCATGATAAAAGCAAAAGCTCCCTATCCAAAATGAATAGGGAGCTGAAATTTGTTGTAAACTTCTGACCTTCTCAAAGGTGCCCAAGTAGTATATTACAAGCAAATTAGTTTGAGGTCAAGTTTTTCTATTGGATGATTTTTGTTTTTTTAGTAAAGTTTTAACGCTTTGTTCATTTATTCTTTAATGTAAGCATTTTTATATGTGCTGGTTGCGCCAAAGTTATGATATTCGATTCCTTCAACTCCTGAGCGGACTAGCTGTCCTCTAGCTTGTTGATACAACGGAATCAGCGCTACATCTTCTTCTACTAAGACTTTTTCAGCTTCAATCAATGCTTTCCAACGTTTTTCTGGTTCATTAGCATATTTATTTGATGCGTCATCGATCAGCTGATCGTATTTTTCACTGCGGTAGCTTGTTTTATTTTTCGTACTAACCGAACTTTCTAAGAAGGTCATCGGATCTTGGTAATCTGGACCCCACATACTGACAGAAAGTTCATAGTCACCTTTTTTCATTAGCTCGATCGAATTATTCAATGGAACAGTTTTGACATTGACTTTTAAACCTGGCAAGGTTTTTTCGAGTTGCCCTTGAATGAATTCAGCAACTTTTTTGTCGCCATCACCATCTTTAGAGAGTAATTCGATTGTTACATCACCGTTCAATTCTTTTTTCGCTTTGTCTAGATACTCATTTGCTCGTTTTTCATCTGTTTTAACTAAGTCCCCTGCTTCTTTTCTGAAATCTTCTCCTGTTTCAGGATTGGCAACGAAATCTTTAGGGATATAGCCATAAATGTCTTTAGAACCATCGGCTAAGATATTTTCTACTAAACTTTTCTTGTCAAGTGCGTACGCAACGGCTTTACGTACATTTTCGTTGGCAAAAATTGATGGTTTGTCATTTCTTTTTTGGTTCATTCTTAATGAATAGACTTTTGAGCGTTGAATCGCTTCGTAATCAGGATTGTCTTTATTTTGTTTTGCAAAATCTCCTGTTAAAATAGCTACATCCAGCTCACCAGATTCATAAAGATTAAACACAGTATTCGTTTCTTTTAACACTTCAAAATGGATTTTTTCTGATTTCACTTTGTCTACATCATAATAGTTTGGATTGGCAATTAAGTCCCAAGACATTGATGCCTGATCCCAATTTTCCATTAAGAATGGTCCATTAGAAACGATATTTTCACTAGATGTGCCGTATTCTTTGCCCTTTTCCGTCACAAATTTTTCATTTTGCGGGAAGAATGGTGAAAATGCCAGTAATGAGGTGAAATAAGTGACGGGTTTAGCCATTTTGATTTCCAGCGTATAATCATCCAATGCTTTTACGCCTAATTCGTCAGCTGATTTTTCTTCATTTACGATCTCTGTCCCGTTAAGAATCGTACCATCCATCAAGAAAAAGTAATTCGCTTGATTTTTAGGATCGGCCATTTTTTTCCAAGCAAAAACAAAATCATTCGCTGTTACTTTGTCTCCATTTGACCATTTTGCATCTTCTCTTAATTTTATTTTGTAGGTTTTACCATCTTCAGAGATTTCTGGCATGTCTTTGGCTACTGCTGGAACAACGTTATCTTTTTCGTCTAATTGATAAAGCCCTTCAAAAACATTTGATTGCGCATTAACGCTTGGCTCATCTTGCGTAAAAATCGTGTCCATCGAGCCCACTTCAGAGGCTTCCATTAAATTTAATACTTTCGCTGATTTTTCACCCGTTGTTGTTTTGTCTGTACTATCTGCTGATTTATCGCTCGTATTGCCCCCGCAAGCTGAAAGTAGCAGTAGAGTTGTGATCAATGTGATACTTTGTTTTAACCCCTTTTTCATACGTTCCCACCTATTCCTTCTCTTTTTTATTTATTACACAAGTTCCTCCATTGCTATCAATTCTTGTTTTACATCTAAGTATGCATAAGGAAGTCCTTGGTCTTCATATTCAAATTCTCCCCGCTGATTGTCGATCGGATCAGCTCGTAAAAACTGTTTTGGCGGATTGAAGTCTGTTTGGATCTCACTATTTGCAGGCATTCTGAAGATATCTAAATTTCCAAAATAATAATTCCAACGATCTAAATCACCATTTCTACGTGCACCACCGCCAAAAGATAGATCAGCGAATACCCAGCCATAAGGTGCTACATAAAATTGTGTCCAATCATGACAGCCAGTATAGTATTGCGACACATATAGCCCTGACTGCCATTTTGCCGGGATTTTAGCCATGCGGCACAATGTTATAAACAAGATTGCTTGGACGCCGCAGTCTCCCTTTAAATTAACTGCAGCATACTCTGAGATGTTATCGATCGTAAAATATTCCCGCATAAATGAATAGTTGACTTTTGTCGTGATAAAATCATAGATCTTTCGGGCTTTTCTAATTGGATTGGTCTCCCCAGCCAAAATCTCAGCGAGTAACAGTTCCAAATAGGGTGTAAAACGAATATGAGGTAACGCTTCATTCAAGTCAAATTCTGGTTGAAGCTCAGACGCTTTTTCTGGATCTAGCTCAACATAATCGACTTGATTGATATAACTATATTCCACTGAAAATACTTGATCTTTTTCCAAAGTCGTTTCAAAATAAACGGTACGTTGGTCTTCACTCTCAGGTGCAATAAAGGTCGCTTCAGGTATCGTCTTCAAAATCTGAATATCAGACACTTGTTTACATTCCTTAGGCAAAGGCAGATATACTTTGACTATTTCTCCTGGGCGTTCGTATTCTTTTTTCACTTGAATACTGGTTTTTAAATGGATTTTTACTTTTCTTCTCCCATGTTCTTTCATCAATTGAACATTTTGGGTCAACTCTTGTTTTCGCAAACGATCAACTTCGTTATCTTCTTTTACGATCAATCTCGCTTCATAATCTGCTTGCGTTTTAATCAAATTCAACAAAAAGCGACGTTGGAAATGACTCTTTCCGTCAATATAAAGCCAATCTACTTTCCCAGTTTCTTTCAAAATAGTTAGTTCATGCTCTTGATATTCTTTGAACGTTTCTTTCATCATTTCGTTAGCTTTAGCAAAATCAAATGGATATTCGTTAATACCGACAATCCGAATAATATCTTGTTCAATTTCTAGACGTTTTCGCAATGCTTCTGGTATATCATTAGCGAGTAGGTGTTGGATCAACTTATCTGCACCTTCAAAATCACCGTAGTTTTTTAGTTTAATCACGTCTTCTGGTAAAGGTACACTCATATAGTTTAAATCATAGTACATTTGATACTCACTCTCCTTATTTGCTCAAGCCTAAACCGGCTTTATCCGATAATGTGATCAAACTAGTCGGCACAAGTCCAACGCCCCCTGGAATTGCTACCTCATTCAGTCCGAACGTTGCATCTAAATCAGCTCTTGTGATATTTTTCGTTGCTGCAGCAAGATGGGCTGCGGCTGTCACACCAATGTTAGTCTCTTCAACCATACATCCAATCATGCATTCAACACCTGCGGCTTCACAAATATTGTTGATTTTCAGCGCTTCATGGATGCCACCGCATTTCATCAGCTTGATATTCACAAAATCAACAGCATGTGCCTTGATCAAACGTAAGGCATCTTTGGAGTCAAAACAACTTTCATCTGACATGATCGGTGTCGCCACATTTGCCGTAACGAATGCTAAACCTTCGATATCATAATAAGCCACAGGCTGTTCCACTAATTCAATACCATATTCCGCTAAGTGATTGATCGTGTTTACTGCTTCTTTAGGTTTCCAGCCTTGATTGGCATCTAAACGCAAGTTTATTTGGCTGCCAACTGCTTCTCTGATGGTTTTGATCCTAGCAACATCAGCAGCAAAACCTGTTCCAACTTTGATTTTCAAGGTATCAAATCCTTGCGAAACCGCTAGTCTTGCTTTTTCAGCCATCACCTCAGGTAGATCAATCCCAATCGTCATATCTGTTTTAACTTTTGAATCAAAACCGCCTAGAAGTTTGTAAACTGGTAAATTTGCCTTTTTTCCAAATAAATCATAGCAAGCAATATCAATCGCAGTTTTTGCTGATGGTGCTTTGGCTGCAGTAGAATTCATAATACTGTGGATTTTTTCAAGGTCTAGAGGATCAACACCCACTAGTTGTTTTTCAAATAATTGAATACATTCAGTTGTGCCTTTTAATGTTTCACCTGTGATCAAGATGCCCGGTGAGCCTTCACCATAACCAATAATTCCTTCATCAGTTTCAATTTCAACGACTGCACTCATTGAATGCTCAATTGTTCCTAATGAAATCGTGATTGGTTCTTTTAATCTAACTGCTTTTGGTGCGACATTAATTTTGGTTATTTTCACTTCATTTCCCCCAATAATCTGCGTTTTAAAAGAATCAATTCCATACTTCACACACGAATGTAAATATAGCTAAATGATACAATAAACATGCTTTTTTTAATTTTGAATTAAATTATTATATTTTTTTGAATTATTAGTTACAATTTTAAGTTTACTCTATGGAAATGTCAACATATTAATGAGATTTTGATGTGTTTTTCTTCATAAAAATTCAAGTGCTTGTAATTTTGTAACGAATTCGAGATAATATGAATGAAAAAAGGACTCTAAACAAAGGACGGCTGCAAATGGAATTTAGAAAAATCAAGACCTTAAGGAAAGAAAAGAAAATCACTTTAACTGAACTTGGAGAAAAAACTGGCTATTCTGCTAGTTTCCTATCACAAATCGAACGTGGTACTAACCGCCCTTCACTTGAGGCACTAAGAAAAATCGCTGACTCACTTGGCGTCACCGTAGCGTACTTATTAGCTAATGAAGCACCACAAGTGATACAAGATGATGAAACCACAGAAAATGGTTATAAAGTAATTCGTAACTCTTCAGGAACGGTTTATAATCCTTGGCAGACAAACTCTACCTACTATGATACGCTGTTTAATTTACCTGTACATACAAATAATATGGTGATTTCTAAAATTTATATCGATGCTCAATCTTCATCTAGCGGGCGAAAAATTGCTCATAATCTTTGTGAAATTAATTACGTTTTAAAAGGTGAAGCAACGATTGAGCTAAAAGACGAAATACTTGTCTTACAAGAAGGTGATGCGATTTTTTTAGAAGCTTTTACCCCACATAATATTCTGAATGCTACTGAAAACGAGCTGATGCTCTTTACTCTGCAGTTTTAGTTTGACCATTGAACATCGTTTTTTTCTGTTTTCAACACAGCTTCATTGAAAAAGATTCTCATTTACAAAGTATTTAAAAAAAGGTATCATATGGAAAGAACGAACTGTAAAGGAGTGGATACAATGACTGAAACAAATCAAGAATGGTCTGCTGAAGAGATTGAAGATATCAAGGAACAAATTTTAACTGCTCTAGAAACTGTGATTGATCCTGAACTTGGCATAGATATCGTAAATCTAGGATTAATCTATGAAGTTGAATTTGCACAAAATGGTGACACCGTCATCAAAATGACCCTAACAACAATGGGCTGCCCATTAGCTGATGTTTTAACTGAGCAAATCCATGAAGCCTTAAAAGAAATTCCTGAAGTAAAAAATCCAGAAGTGAAACTTGTCTGGTATCCAGCTTGGACGACTGATAAAATGTCACGGTATGCTCGAATTGCTTTAGGTATCAGATAAAACTACTGCAAGAACGATTCTACCTCTGAGTTATCATTCATATCAACAAAATCGAATAGGTCTCCTAACTGTTTCAATTATGACGGTTAGGGGGCTTTTTCTTTTGTGGATGTCTTCAATACCTGTTTTTCATCCCTATGCAGATCAAAAAACTACTATCTTCACCTATACTGCACCTAAAATATTACTATTCGCTTAAAGTTAATTATACACAACATTAAATAGTAAGTAAATTCCATTTATTAAAATTAAAATAACAGCTAGTTCTTAAGAAAAAAAAGTGTTCACTTAAAGCAAACACTTTTTTAAACCAAACAATGTAAGTATTTCAAAAAAATCAGATGTCTTTGATACTTGTCATTCACCATTTTTATCTGCTTTCGCTGATTCTACGCACCAGGTTCCATCTGTTTTAATTGCTATGAGATAGTTATCTGCGTCTTTAGGAATTTGGGCAACAACTTTTCCAGAATAGCTTCCTACTTTATCCACTAAAGTTGCTACCGTCTTGCCATCGCTATCCAGAAGTTTAACTATAAAGGCGTCATTTCCTGCATGTGTGAGTGCAATAATCACTGGACCTTTTTTAAACGCTAAATTCGTGATCACTTCATCACCAGTCCCCGTTTTTGAAAGTCGTGTACCGCTGGTTTTATCATCACCGCTACTAGCACTACTATAGCTACTACTAGCACCTACACCATAGTTATCATCTCTGGCACTTTGGGGACTATTGTATTCTATTTTACAACCTGTCAACATAAATAAGCAAAAAAGCAATAACAGTATACTTCTTTTCATATCCTTCCCTCCTCACATTCGTACAATGACACATCCTGATAAAAGTACGAGCATCAGGACCAAAAAGAACACGCATTTCACAGTTTTATTCATACTATCGCCTCCCTCATAGTTACGCTTTTTGTTTATTATATAAGATTATCTTCAATGCCAACGTTCAAAAATCACCCAACTTTCTTGTCTACGCAAAAAAAGCATTATTGTAAGTATTCATACAAGAACACTTACAATAATGCTTCATTGACTTTACTTATTTTTCTTTGCTTTCAGTACTGCATTTAGCATAATGATTCCGGTAATAATCGTTGTTACAGCCTGTATCAATTTGATTTTATCGAGCTTTTTTGATTTGTCAGACATCGTAATCCCTCCTGGTAGTTATGCCTCTATCATACAACTAGAATTAGTTCATTACCACTAACAAGCACGTGTTGTTGTCAGACTTTTTAAGACTAATTAAACTCGCCAAATATTTTACTGACTAATAATAAATACACCGACGATGATCAAGATGACTGCCAAAACTTTTCTAATGCTCAACTTTTCTTTAAAGATAAAATATGAAATAATCACTGTCCAAACATATGTTAAAGAAGTCATTGGAAATGCGATAGAATAGTCTAAAAATTTTAATAAAACAATGTTGGTTATTGCACTTAAAATATATAAAAACGAACCTAAATAAATCCAACCATTTGTCAGAACAAGCTTCAGACTTAATCGTGGAAGATCATTCATCCCTTTTTTTAATGCCAATGCTCCTGCACTTCCAGAAAACGTCGTAATGACTAGAATCGTCAAAATTGCTGCATAGTTGATCATACGGTTTCCTCATTTCCTTCGATCCCTAAAAGAATTGATCCTGCGATAATAAATCCTGTGCCTAATAGCTTATACCAGGTAATATTCTCATTTAAAAATAACGCTCCTAAAACAATCGACAATGCAAAACCTAAACTCATCATCGGCTGCAAAATAGAAACTTCTCCATAGCGAAAGGCTGCCATCATAAAAAACATCCCAGCCCCTGCCGCTATAAAACCCACTGCATATAAAATAATTGCATAACTACCGGTCCCATCTGCACCAAATTTCCATGCCAATTGGCCTAAACTACTTAGTACTGCAGCAATCAAGATCAATAAAATACCTAAGCTTAGCTTTTGTTGCTTATTTTTTGCGTCCATAGTAGTTCTCCTTTCTTAACAATAACGAGCAATGAATTCAAAAACTGTCTCAAAATAATGCGCTGGTTCATAGATAAACGAAGATAAGTGAGGTGCCTTTTCAATGATCAAACTTTCCTTCACCCCATTGGTTGCCTCCATGTTTTCATAAAGCATTTGATGGGGAACAAATTTATCACCTGTACCATGTATAAACAACGTAGGTAGTTCATTTTTGGCTAATTGAGCGACTGAAGAAGCTTCTTTAAGAGAATAACCAACTTTCTTTTTGGCCCAACGATTAGCAATAGTCAAGATGGGAAATCCTGGTAATTTGAAAGCCGAACGTAGCATTGCACCAAACTCACTGTAAACAGAGGAGTAACCACAATCAACAATCAATCCCTTCACATTCTTAGGCAATGTTTCGCCACTTACCATCATCACTGTCGCAGCTCCCATTGAGCCACCAAACAAAACAATTTCAGCTTGTGGTTCAATTGCTAGGACTTCATCGATCCATTGTAATAAATCCAAACGATCTAGCCAGCCCATGCCAATAATATTCCCAGTACTTTGACCATGGGCTCTTAGGTCAGGGATCAACATATTATACTGTTGCTCAGAAAACTTAGTGGCTACGAAAGCCATATCACGCTGACCAAATGAACGATAACCGTGAACACAGATTACCCATTTTTTACTTTCAGGATGTGGGATGATCAAACGACTATAAAGCTTTTCTCCTCCAATCTTTAGCCAATGATCTTGAGCAAACGACTCCTGCCAAAAAGCAGCCCCCAGTTTATTTTGTTCTTCTTCAACAAGATCATATTGAGATTTTCCTTTATTAAAATTATCAGGATTCATCATTTTATGACCTGTTTGGTCATACCATTTATTGTTTCTAAAAAGTGCTACATTCAAGAAAAAATTTGCTGCATAAACTGAAACAGCAATCAGTACAATAACTAAAATAACCAACACTACTACCAGCCACTTCAAAAACAACACCTCACCTCTAAGATTTAAGTCCTAATTCAAGTATACTCCTATTTAGGGAAAAAAGTATGGCTGGACTCAAACAATCAATTTTTGAAAGTAAAAGAGCATGAGTAAAACTAAAAAATAGTTTCAACTCACACTCAAATTTTAAATACATAAAAAAGTAGTTACTGCACTTTGTTACTAGTCACAATCCAATGAAATCAAATCTTCATAGGTCTCACGGCGGATTGCTAGCTTATCTTGCCCATTTTCTACAAAAACAACAGCGGGTTTAGGGTTTCGATTATAGTTATTAGCCATTGAATAACCATATGCACCTGTACTTGTAATAGCCAATAAATCTCCTGCTTCCATAGGGGGTAACTCGATATTTTTGATCAAAACATCTCCAGATTCGCAATATTTACCCACAATTCTCAGCTCTTCTGGCAATTCCGAGCTAATCCGATTAGCTAAAAAGCCATCATATACTGCATCATATAAAGCTGGACGAATATTATCTCCCATACCACCATCTACCGAAACGTAGTGACGAACTTCTGGAATCACCTTTTGTGAGCCTACCGTATAAATCGTCGTTCCGGCTTCAGCAATAATACTGCGGCCAGGTTCTATCCAAATTTCCGGAAATGCATAATCAAGCAATTCACATTGACCTTTTACACCATTTACGATTGCCTTGACAAAGGCTTCAGGTTCTAGCGGATCATCCGCTTCGGTATATTGTACGCCAAAGCCACCGCCCATATTTAAAATATCCACTGTATACCCCATTGTTTGTTTCCACTCGTTTAAAATCAACAGCATCTTCTCAACAGCCGCTAAAAAACCTTCGGCAGAAAAAATTTGTGACCCAATATGACAATGTGCTCCTTTTAAAACAAAGTGCTCATTAGCCAAAAGCTTTTCTAACGCTTGTGTCGCTTGCCCACTATTTACATCAAAGCCAAATTTAGAATCTACTTGTCCAGTTAAAATATACTCATGGGTTTCAGCGTCTACTCCTGGTGTAATTCGAAACATGACATTTTGCTTTTTGCCTTTTTCTTTTAAAACAGCACTTAATAACTCGATCTCATAAAAATTATCGATAATAATCGTGCCTACACCTTGCTCGACAGCATAGGCCAATTCTTCTTTGGTTTTATTGTTTCCATGAAATTCGATATTCTCAGGTGACATACCACCTTTGATTGCTGTATAAATTTCTCCTGCTGAAACCACGTCACAGCCTAACTCTTCTTCTTCTAAAAGCTTATACATCGCTAAACAGCAGAATGCTTTGCTCGCATAGATCACCTTATTTTTTACTCCTAAAGAGTTGAACGTTTGTTTAAATCCTCTGGCACGCTCTCGAATATGAGCAACATCATAAACAAATAATGGTGTTCCATATTTTTCAGCTAATTGCACCGTATCGCAACCACCGATCGTTAAATGCTCTTGTTCGTTAAATTCTGCAGTTCCAAATAATAGTGGCATCTCTTCACCTTCTTCAATTGATTTATTAAAAATAATAGCATAAAAATGAAAAACTTCCTATCTATTTTTCATCAGTTTCACAAACAGTCACTCAGATTTTTAGTAATTGATCATATAGTCTCTCACTCAACGCCTGCATCCCGTCATTAGTCGGTTGATTCGCAAAAAGAATCACTAAATTTTGATTATCTTGCCCACCATAAATGACAGTATCATATCCGCCTAAAGTGCCTTCTGAGTATTTCAACTCATCAAAATAAACCATTCCTGCCTGATACCCTCCCTTTTTCACATCTGCAAGTTGCTCATACTCCGCTTGCTCAAACAGCTTTCCATCAGCTAAGCTTTTAATAAACAGCCAGAAATCCTCAGTCGACATATACATATTCCCAGCGCCTAACAAACTGGAAAACAGCTTTTCACTTGCTGGAAACGGATCTGCTTGATAGTCTTCACCTATATAAAAATATGGCTTTGGAATTGTTTCACCTTTAGGTAAATCATCCCAAAAATAAGTGTTGGTCAATGCTAACTTATTGATCACTCTTTCTTTAATAACTTCTTCGTAAGGTTGACCTGTTAGCTTCGAGATAATCCCTGCTAGTAGCGTATAATTACTATTCGTATAATTAAAGTCCTTATTTGCTACAACCGCTACAGTCTTTAAGACATTATCTAGCTGGCTTTCCTGATTTGTCAAAAGCTGGTCTGGCTCTTCTTCGGCCATCAAGATACCAGAACTATGGTTAAGCAATTCTTGGATTGTAATTGTCTTGCTAAATTTGATATCTGGATAAAAAATATCTAACGTTGTGTCTGATGTCAGTTTCTTTTCTTTAATTAGTTCAAAAATAATCGCACTCGTGATCATTTTTTGTAAAGAGGCAATTGGAAAAATGCCATTTACTTTATTTAGCCGCTTGTTTTTCTCATCGGCATAACCATAACTGTGATGATAAAAAATCTGATCTGCATGAATCAACAATGCGTCTCCTTGAAAGTGACTATCTTTGATCTGCTGATCGATCGTGTCCTTCACACCTGATTCGGTACTGATCTGCTGGTTTTGTTTTTTTCCTGACACTGGTTCTATCACTAGTTCGTTTCCTTTATTGAAAAACCAATTGCTGAACAACAAAGACAGTATACAGACAGCACCTATCCAAACAAGCCATTTCCAGCGCTTATTCATTTAGTTCACTTCTTTCTTAAAATCCTTCTGTCATAGATTATACCATTTATGAAACGAAAAACAGACTACTAAGAAAAAGATAGACTAACACAGTGCCTTACAAAGGCCTGCATTAGTCTATCACTTGTTTATCCCTCTTGAGCAATTGTTAAAATTGCCGCTGGAATGCGATATGGCGAGCATGAGATGTAATCTACACCGATTTTTTTCAAGAAACGAATAGACTGTGGATCGCCTCCAACTTCACCGCATACGCCAATTTTGATCGACGGATCGAAATTTCTTATTTGATCCACAGCAATTTTCATCAAAGTACCGACCCCTTCCTCATCAATATGCTGAAATGGATCTTCTTTTAATAATTTTTTGTCCTGATAAGCTCCAATAAATTTTCCAGAATCATCTCGTGAAAAACCATACGTCAACTGCGTTAAATCGTTTGTTCCAAAACTAAAAAAGTCGGCAACTTCTGCGATTTTTTCAGCAGTCAAACAAGCTCTAGGAATTTCCAGCATTGTTCCTATTTTGTATGGGATTTCTTGGCCAGTGTTATCAAAAACTTTTTGAATTGACTGTACTAAGCGTTCTCTTAACCACTGCATCTCTTCTTGACTCCCAATCAAAGGAATCATGATTTCGGGAACATTCGTATTAGCAGTATCTTTTTGAGCAACTTCTATCGCACTTTCAATTATAGCCGCTACCTGCATTTCGTAAATTTGTGGTGTTGTAACGGCTAGTCGGCAGCCACGATGCCCAAGCATGGGGTTTTGCTCATGTAGCTCTTCAATACGATACTTGATCTCAGCAGGAGTTCGCTGTGTTTCCTTTGCAAGATGAGTGATTTCTTCTTCTGTTTGCGGTAAAAACTCATGCAGCGGCGGATCTAGCAAACGAATAGTACAAGGCTTTCCCTTTAATAAAGTAAACATCGTTCGAAAATCTTCTTTTTGAAACTCTTTTAATTTATTCAAAGGAATCATTAAGGCTTCCTCATGTTGGGCAAGAATCATTTTGCGCATTTCAACTATTCTCTCCTCACCGAAAAACATATGCTCGGTTCTAGCTAAGCCAATTCCTTGTGCACCTAGTTTCAGTGCAGTTTTAATATCTGCAGGCGTTTCAGCGTTCGCTTTAACACCAATGCTGGCTTCTTCTTTAGCCCAGTCTGTGATTGTTTCCAGTAGTTGCCATTCATCCCCTTCAACATAAGGAATACTTCCTCTATAAATGGTTCCCGTTGTCCCGTCTACAGAAATTGTTTCCCCCTGGTGTAACGTAACATTGCCCGCTGTTGCCTGCTCCAAAAATTCATCCACATAAATTTCTTCACAACCCGCAACACAACAAACGCCCATTCCTCTGGCAACAACAGCCGCATGAGAGGTCATCCCACCTCTAGATGTGACAATCGCTTCGCTTACTACCATACCTTCAATGTCTTCTGGCGAGGTTTCTTGACGAATCAAAATAACCTTTTCTCCCTGTTCGCTCGCTTTTTTTGCTCGTTCAGCCGTAAAATAGATATTTCCGTTGGCGGCACCTGGACTCGCCGGTAACCCTGTGGCAAAAACTTGAGCATTTTTTAAGTGGTCGGGTTCGAAAACCGGATGTAGCAATTGTGTCACCATTGTTGGATTGATCCGTTGAATGGCTTCTTTCTTTGAAATAATTCCTTCTTCAACCAATTGGATGCACACTTTAAAAGCAGATTTTGCTGTTCGTTTGCCATCCCTAGTTTGCAAAAGATATAGTTTGCCATTTTCTATTGTAAATTCAATATCCTGCATGTCTCGATAATGGCTTTCCAGCAGAGAACTCAGTGTCAAAAACTCCTGATAAACCTGTGGTAGTAATAACTTAAGCTCACTGATTGGTTGAGGCGTCCGAATGCCTGCGACGACATCTTCTCCCTGAGCATTCAATAAGAATTCACCGAAGATCCCCTTCTCACCTGTTGCCGGATTTCTTGTAAAGGCTACACCAGTTCCGCTAGCCGTGCCAAAGTTTCCGAAAACCATTTCTTGGATATTGACTGCCGTGCCTAATGAATCTGGAATGTCATGTAACCGACGGTAGGTAATCGCTCTACGATTATTCCATGAATGAAAGACAGCTTCCACCGCTAAGGTTAACTGTTCATAAGGGTCTTGAGGAAACGGTCGATGAGTCACTTCTAGAAAAATGTCTTTATAAACCGCTACCAATTCTTGCCAATCTTCCGCCTGCATTTCAATATCTGAACAATATTTTTTCTTTGATTTATAAAAATCCAACTGTTCTTCAAAGCGGTTCTTATCAATGCCACAAACGACGTCACCAAACATTTGCAGCAGTCTTCTATAACAATCATATGCAAACCGAGCGTCGTCCGTTTTTTGAATTAAACCAATAACAGTTTCGTCATTTAAACCTAAATTTAAAATTGTATCCATCATTCCAGGCATTGAAAATTTCGAGCCGCTTCTAACTGAAACTAAAAGTGGATCAGAAGTAGCACCAAAGCGTTTTTTTGTTCTACGTTCCATACTTTCAATATGTTGTCGAATCTCTGTGTCAAGTTCAGCAGAAATCTCATCTTTCTTTTCCAAATAGTCTAAACACGCCTCTGTTGTAATCGTAAATCCAGTAGGTACAGGTAGCTTCAATTTTGTCATTTCAGCCAAATTTGCCCCTTTTCCACCTAGTAAATCTTTCTGTTCTTTACTTCCTTTTGAAAAATCAATCACATATTTCACGAGCAAACTCTCCTTCTCTTTCGAATAGTGTATCACATTAACTCAATTACGATTATATTGTGTATCACATTGGTTGTCAACAAGAATTAGTGTATCTTATTTTTATTGTTGCTTTATTTTTATAAGAAATATATAATTATTAGTGTGTCACATTTAGAAAGTAGGTTGATAAAATGAAACTTACCTCAAGACAATTAGAAATCATCAAAATCGTCAAGGAAAATGAGCCGATCAGCGGTGAGAGTATCGCAAAAATACTTGGTTTAAGCCGCGCAACCTTGCGAAGTGATTTAGCTATTTTGACGATGACTGGTTTACTTGATGCAAGACCAAAAGTTGGCTACTTTTATACAGGTCAAACGATTGAACCTTTGCTCTATGAAAAACTGTATAAAAAAACGGTCAAAGATATCATGCTGCCGCCCATCCTTATTCATCAAAGTACGACAGTTTATGATGCTGTAACCAATTTGTTTATGTACGATGTTGGTTCTTTATATGTAAAAAATGATCATGATGAATTAAATGGTGTCTTATCTCGTAAGGATCTGTTACGGGCAGCTATTAGTAACCCAAATACTGAGAAAACGCCGGTTGCTATGATTATGAGTCGTATGCCAAACATTGTCACAATCACTAGCGATCGAACAATTTTGGAAGCTGGCGGATTATTGTTACAACATAGCATCGACACATTACCCGTTGTTGAAGTCGATCAACCGAAAAAAGTGATCGGTAAAGTAACAAAAACTCGTCTGATGGCTTATTTTATCAATGCTGGTAATGATATTGAAAAAGAAAATTACTAGACAATTAGATCCTTAAAACGATTGGCTAGCATAGTACAACAAAATTGATTCTGTGACGAGTAACCACGGAAAAAGGAGAGTATCTTCATGCAAACAGACAAAATCAAAATTTATTTAGTATCAGATTCAGTTGGGGAAACAGCCCAAAAAATCATTTCAGCCGTTTCAGCTCAATACCCAAGTATCGATATGAGCGATATTCAACGCTTCCCTTTTATTACAGATGAAGAATTACTTCAACCTATTTTAAGAGATGCTTTACATGACAAGGCGATCGTTGTGACAACATTGGTAAATAAAAAACTGGTTGCCATGGTCAAAGATTTCGCCAACCGAACTAGCTTACAGTATGTCGATTATATGAGTCCTTTAAGCGACATCATTGAGGGAACATTTGGCGTTCAGCCCTTACAGGAGCCTGGTGCGATCCATAAATTGAATGAACAATACTTTAGTCGCGTTTCTGCTATTGAATTCGCGGTTAGATATGATGATGGAAAAGATTCAAAAGGCTTCCTAGAGGCCGATTATGTATTATTAGGAGTCTCCCGCACATCAAAAACACCTTTGAGCATGTATATGGCCAATAGAAATCATAAGGTTGCTAATCTGCCTTTAATTCCAGAGGTCTCTTTACCTGCTGAATTAGATCAAATCGATCCTAAAAAAATCATTGGCCTAACAGCTAGCATTGACAGTTTAATGGATATTCGTAAATCTCGCTTACATTCTTTGGGATTGAAAGAAGATTCCGCTTATACAAATGCAGACCGTATTCAAGAAGAATTAGTTTATGCTAATAGTGTGTTTGAAAAATATAATGCACTTGTCATCAATGTAGATAAAAAATCTATTGAAGAAACCTCAACGATCATCGAAGACTTAGTTCAAAACAAACAGTAAGGGGTTCTTTAGATGAGTAACTTTCAATCCAATGAGCTGATTGCCGAAATCATAAATTTAGAAGCGATTTTAAATTTACCTAAAGGGACTGAACATTTTATCAGCGATCTCCACGGAGAATTTGATGCGTTCAACCATATTTTAAGAAACGGTTCAGGTAGCATTCGCGACAAGGTCTATACCTTATTCAACCAAGAGCTTTCTGCACAACAGATGAACGAACTTTGTTTTTTAATTTATTATCCTGAAGAAAAGCTCCATTCGTTAAAAAAACAGCAATCGTTAACTCAAAATTGGTGGTTTGAAACAATCGAACATTTATTGATCATTGTACGCTTCTCATCAAGTAAGTACACTCGCTCTAAAGTTCGTAAGGCACTGCCTAAAACTTACTCCTATATTCTAGAAGAATTGATTTATCAATATGATGAAACAACCGATAAAAAAGCCTATTACCACCAAATAATCAACGTAATTATTGAACTTGGTGAGGCAGAACGTTTTATAGAGGATCTTGCTTACTTAATCCAACGCTTTGTGATCGATCATCTACATGTAATTGGGGATATATACGATCGAGGACCACATCCTGATAAAATAATGGATTCCTTGATCAACTATCACTCCCTCGATATCCAATGGGGAAATCACGACATCATATGGTTAGGTGCTGTTAGTGGATCGAAAGCTTGCTTAGCTAATGTCTTGCGGATTTGTGCTCGTTATGGAAATCTTGACCTTTTAGAAGATGCTTATGGAATTGATTTAAGTCTACTGAAAGCATATAGCCGTAATATATATCATGATAACCAGCAATTTTTACCTAAGAAAAATCCTTATAGAAAGCTTACGCAAACAGAAATAACAGATGCTATGAAGATTCAGCAAGCTATGGCCATCATTCAAGAAAAGCTTGAAGGTCAACTCATCAAGCGTCGACCTGACTTTCAAATGGATCATCGTTTATTGTTAGATAAAATTTATGAGAATCAGCTTGTGATCAACGATCAGCCCTACAAATTGGTCAACACCTGTTTTCAAACCATTGATTGGCATGATCCTTATCGATTATCACCTGAGGAAGATTCAATCATCACTGATTTGTTGGCTCAATTTCAGCATTCGGAAAAATTGAACCAACACATGGCTTTTCTAATACAAAAAGGCTCTCTTTATCTGTCTTATAATCATAATTTATTGATTCACGGCTGCATTCCTCTTAATATGGATGGTTCTTTTCAGTCTATATCCTTTAATGGGAATACTTATGCAGGTAAAAAATTACTTGATTTCTTTGAAACAACTATTAAACAAGCCTTTGCTAAGCCCTGGCAAACTGAAGATTTTTCAACGGACATCGTCTGGTATCTTTGGTGTGGCGAAAGCTCTTCTCTTTTCGGAAAAAAAGCAATGAAAACCTTTGAACGTTACTTTATCAATGAAAGTGGCACTCATGTAGAGGAAAAAAATGCTTATTATGCGTTAAGAAATAGCGCTAGTATCTGTAAACAGATCCTAAATGCATTTGGTCTTAGTGAAGTGGATGCTCATATTATCAATGGGCACACACCTGTAAAACTGATCAAAGGAGAATCACCAATTAAAGCGGACGGTAAGATGATCGTCATTGATGGCGGTTTTTCACGCGCTTATCAAAAAGTAACTGGAATCGGTGGTTACACGCTTTTGTACAATTCTTTTGGTATGCAGTTAGCAGCACATAAACCTTTTTCCGATAAGAACACTGCAATCGAAAAAAATGATGATATTATTTCTACACGTCAAATTGTGGATCGACAAATAAAACGCTTAAAAGTCAAAGATACTACCATTGGCTCGGCGTTAATCAAAGATACAGAACAGTTAAAACAACAATTAAAGCAGAACAACTAATTTGATAATTGTAACCAACGCCAAAAAGAGGCTAAGATAAAACTCGCAGAGGGACATCTTAGCCTTTTCTTAGGTTTTATTTGATCACATCAACCATTTTTTTAATTCATAGACTTTATCGCATACATTGGCTACTTCTTGCTCATGAGTCACAACAAAAATACATTTTTACTGTTCATGCGCTACCTTCTGAAAAAGTTGAACAATTTCTTTTGAGGTATTTTCATCTAAATTTCCTGTCGGCTCATCAGCTATGATCAGTTCAGGGGCGCAACATAGTGCACTTATGAGTGTAACACGCTGCTGTCACCTCTCGAACCACCTTGCTTTTGCTCTCCCCTATCTTTTTCTGGAGATTGCTCTCGATTATTCTCTGTTTGCTGAACAATTTCGATTTGTTGATTGATCATTCTTTAAGTATCGCTTGGATTACACTTAAGCCCAGTGTTTATGAACAAGCATCACTTTAGTCCATCTACCTTAAATCGGAACCTGTGTTTTTTCTGACCTTGCAAATCCATCGGAAAAATGATTAAATAGTTGTGTTCGTATTTTTAGTTGAATTGTACTATTAATTTTTGTTATGATTGTAATAACCTATTTTTGAAAGGAACGAAAGTTGTTTGGAAAAAAAGAAAATGACTCTATATGGGATGATTTTCTCTATTTGTTTCTTTTTGATTGTGTCGTTCTTTTTTTCACCTCATACAGTAGACTACGCAAATGAAACAGAATCGAGTGAAAAAATTCGTATTCCAGTTAAAAAAACGGCTGCCTCTGTCGTTGAGAATACAAAGGCTCCTGAACAAGAATCTCCTGAAATGACAGCTTTTTACCATAAAGTCGAGCAAACGATGACCAATGGTGCTAAGAGTTTTAATGGAGACGTCGGGATGACATACGTAGATTTAGCAACAGGCAAACAAATTTCAGTCAATGGCACGACAGAATTTTACAGCGCCAGTACAATCAAGGTTCCCTTAGCTATGATGATTGCTGACAAAGTACAGTCTGGTAGTTTAAAATGGGATGATCAGCTTATTTTTAACGAAAAAGAAGACTATGAAGATGGCACTGGAATTATCATTAATGACATTCAGCCAAAGTATTCACTAAGAACATTGCAAGAATACAGCATCACTTATTCTGACAATATTGCTAAAAATATGTTGTATGATACATTTGGCGGAGATGTTGAAGCGAAAAAAGCGCTCTATGCTCATTTCTTGCAAAAAGAAACAGAGTGGGACGATGCCAAATTTACTTCTGAAGATGCAGCCAAAATCCTCAAGATCCTCTATAAAGAGAAAGCAACTAATCCAGAGTATCAAACAATTTATGACTACATGAAAAATACAGTCTTTCATGAACGAATGGATACACCAACAACTTCAGGTAAAGTTGCACACAAGATTGGTTCATATGCAGGTTTTCTACATGATATCGGCATTTTGGAAACGGAACAGCCTTTTATTTTAACCGTCTTTACCAATGGACAAACGGACGCTGGTATTCCATTTATTGCTTCAGTTACAGATCAATTGTGGAGCGTTCAAAGTAACGACTATCCAAAAAAATAAAGCTACGATATGGATCATTCCATTATCGTAGCTTTATTTTTTTATCAGGCATTGCTGCCCATATTTTTGATTTTAATCAAGCGGGTGATCTCACTACGCTCATTTTCTTCCAACTTCATTTGAATATAATAAATTGTTTCTTCTAATTGAGGAATCGTCATGTATTCTAAGGCATTTACACGTCGCCGTGTCTTCTCGATTTCTTTCGACATCAACTGACAAGTCTTCTCCACTTCAGCCAGTTCCAATAATTTCGGCAAAATAGTTGAAATTTTATCAAAAACGCCATCCAGCTCTGCATTTGAGTTTAGATAACCGTAATTCAATGGCGCTTCTGTCACCGCCTCATTATAGTGAAAGTTCATGATTGGTACGGTCACGCTCATAATATTTTTTTCAATCACATCCAGCGTGATATCATCAGCTGGTACAGCTACCAATTCTTCGATAAAGGCTTCGTTCAGTGTTGCATTAGCTAATACAAAATTAGACAAGGCTGTTGTCAATTCATGCTCTACATCGATCCGTAGCTGGTTATTTTTTTTGACGAGTAAAATAAAACGGCGCATCAATTCATCTTGTTTATCTTTTAATAGTTTGTGCCCTCGACTTGCTGTGCCAAGTTGTTTTTTTAAGCGAGAGAGTTCCATTCTTGTAGGATTCACATTTAACCGAGCCACTTTTGATCACTCTCCTTCAGTCAAATATTCGTCCAACATATCGTCTTTGATTCGTTTTAATTCGGTTCTTGGCAACATTGACAATAACTCCCAGCCCAGATCCAACGTTTCATCGATCGAGCGATTCGTATAAAACCCTTGATTTACGTATTCTTTTTCGAATCGATCCGCAAATTTTGCATAGATTTTATCAACATCAGACAAGGCAGACTCTCCAAGTACAACAGCTAACTCTTTGGCTTGTTTTCCTTGAGCATAGGCTGCAAACAGCTGATTCATGGTCGGAGCATGATCGATCCGAGTCTTCCCTTCCCCAGTTCCTTTATCTTTTAAGCGGGATAATGAAGGCAACACATCGATCGGCGGCTGGATGCCACTCTTATATAAGTCTCTAGATAAAATGATTTGCCCTTCAGTAATATAGCCAGTTAAATCAGGAATTGGATGCGTCTTATCATCTTCTGGCATCGTTAGAATCGGAATCTGAGTTACAGACCCTTTTAAGCCGCGAATACGGCCTGCACGTTCATAAAGTGTTGCTAAATTGGTGTAAAGATAGCCTGGATAGCCACGTCGACCTGGCACTTCGCGACGAGCAGCAGAGATCTCTCGTAATGCTTCACAGTAATTAGTCATGTCAGTCATGATCACAAGAACATGCATCCCTTTTTCATAGGCTAAATATTCCGCTGCGGTTAGTGCCATTCTTGGTGTAGCGATTCGTTCGATGGCAGGATCATTGGCTAGATTCATAAACATCACCGAGCGATCGATGGCTCCTGTTTGGCGAAAGTCTTCCATGAAAAATTCAGCTTCTTCAAAGGTGATTCCGATTGCCGCAAAGACAACCGCAAACTCTTCATCGCTATTTAGGACATTTGCTTGACGAGCAATTTGCGCTGCGAGTTCTTTATGTGGTAAACCTGAACCTGAAAATACTGGTAATTTTTGCCCACGAACTAGCGTATTTAAATGATCAATTGCTGAAATTCCTGTTTGAATAAACTCATCCGGGTAATCTCTGGCGACAGGATTGATGACTTCACCATTGATATCAAGCATTTTTTCAGGTAAAATTTCAGGTCCATTATCTTTGGGACGACCTAATCCGTCAAAAATTCGACCTACCATATCTTCTGAAACACCTAATTCTAGAGGATGACCTAAAAAACGAACTTTTGAATCACGAAGATTGATACCGCTGGTTCCTTCAAAAATCTGAACCATCGCTTTGTCACCATTGATCTCAAGCACTTGTCCACGTCGGATTTCGCCGTTTTGCATCCGTACCTCAATCAATTCTTCATATTTTACGCCTTCGACTTTTTCAACAATCATCAAGGGACCAACAACTTCATTAATCGTACGATATTCTTTAATCATTCGTCATCCCTCCATCTGCAACAATTTGTTTCAATCTTTGCTTAATGTCATCTACTAGTCCATCTAATTGATCAATATTTTCTTCTGGTAAGTATTTACTTCTGGCAATTTGATCTCTTATACTAACTGTTCCAGTCATGATCTCTGATAAGTAAGCACCTAAAGTCAAAGCCGTTTGCCCTTCTTTGTAGAAAGTTAAAATCAAATGCAACATTTTATATTGTTTTTCTCTTGAAGTAAATGTATCCACCTCATCAAAAGCATTTTGCTGTAAATAATCTTCACGAATCGATTTTGCAACTTCTAAAGTCAAACGATCTTTATCCGACAATGAATCGATCCCGACTAAACGAACAATTTCATCTAACTGGGATTCTTCTTGTAAAATGCGCATACCTTCTTGAACCATTTCAGACCAACCTACCTGTAACTGCTGATCCAAATATTTACCGACTTCTGAGTCATATAAAGAATAGCTTTGTAACCAATTGATCGATGGAAAATGCCGTTTTTGTGCTAGAGTAGCATCCAACCCCCAAAAAACTTTTACTACACGCAACGTATTTTGAGTAACAGGCTCAGAAATGTCCCCGCCAGAAGGAGAAACAGCACTAATTGCGGTAATGCTTCCTTCACGATGATCCTGACCTAAGGCAACAACTTGTCCAGCCCGTTCATAATATTCAGCTAAACGGCTACCTAAATACGCAGGATAGCCCTCATCACCAGGCATTTCTTCTAGGCGTCCGCTCATTTCACGTAAGGCTTCAGCCCAACGTGAAGTCGAATCTGCCATGATCGCCACAGAATAGCCCATATCACGGAAGTATTCGGCAATAGTGATTCCTGTGTAAATGGACGCTTCACGAGCCGCTACTGGCATATTAGATGTGTTTGCAATCAAGACAGTTCGCTCCATTACAGACTCGCCTGTACTTGGATCGATCAACTCAGGAAATTCGTTCAATACATCCGTCATTTCGTTACCACGTTCACCACAGCCAACATAGACAACTAAATCAACATCCGCCCATTTCGCAATTTGATGTTGAACAACTGTTTTCCCTGCACCAAATGGACCTGGGACAGCGGCTGCTCCTCCTTTAGTTACTGGAAAAAAGGTGTCGATGACCCGTTGACCTGTAAGAAGTGGTACATCTGGATTTAGCTTTTCTAAGATTGGACGACTGCGACGAACTGGCCATTTTTGCATCATTGTAAATTCTTGTTCACCAGCCACAGTTTCAATAACATAGACAGTTTCTTCGATCGTAAACTCACCTTGTCTGACTTCTTTTACGATTCCACTGATCCCAAATGGAACCATGATTTTATGCGGAATTACTTTTGTTTCTTGAACAAATCCAATAATATCTCCTGTAGTAACCTCGTCTCCTATAGAAACTGTTGGTTCAAATAACCATTTTTTGCTTCTGTCTAACGCTGGAATTTGCACACCTCTACTTAAAAAGTTACTTTTAGTTACTTCTGCAAAGGTATCCAACGGACGTTGAATCCCGTCAAACATTTCCGAAATCAAGCCTGGCGCTAGTTCAACTGACAAAGCTTCACCAGTTGTTACAACTGGTTCACCAGGCCCAATTCCTGTAGTTTCTTCATATACTTGAATAGATGCGACATCTCCCCGCATCTCAATAATTTCTCCAATAACACCCAAATCTCCTACATGACAAATATCCTGAATACTTGCATCAGACATATTCTCCGCCATGACTAAAGGTCCGGATACTTTAACAATTCTACCAGTTTGCAAAATCATTCCTCCTATTCAGTAAAGCTGAGCAGGCTCATTCAGCCTTGACAGGAAAATAGGAAAATATGACTGAGGTGCTCTTTGCCTCTTTCATATTTTATCTTTTTCCCGAAAGGCTAGCCTGTAAAGCTAGATCAAAAGTAAAGCTGAGCAAGCCGTTTAGCTTTCGAGCAAATTAGGAAAATGATTTAATGATGTTTTTTATCATTGAAGCATTTTATCTATTTGTTGAAGAAGCTGGCTTGCAAAACCGGGACACATATGGTTGAACAAAACGCTCCAACCTTCTACAAAATATTCTGACCAACAGCTCTTTCAACATTATCCTGAATTTCCTTCAAGCCAATGCCTTTGGTTCCATTGTGACTTGGAATCAGTATGATTGCCGGCGTGACCTCACTTTTATAGCGTTGAATCGTTTCAGCTGCTAATTCAGAAGCATCTTCTGTCACAAAGATCACACCAAAATTATTCTTCGCCATTGATTCGATCGTCTCCCTAACCTGATTTGATGAAACTGCATAAACAACCTCAAAGCCAAAAAGTTTAAAGGGCATTACAGAATCTCTATCACCGATTACACCGATTTTATGCACCATCTGTTACACGCATCCTTTCTCTAATGACTTCGATTGGAAAGTTACTTCGTTTACTAACTAAAATCAACCGTAGATTTTTCCATTCCACTTCCTTAGCATTTAAAAAAGCCAGCAGTGGCAACGGACCAAACGCCATGATCTTTGCTCTATCATACAAACTTGTCAAATAATTGTCTTTAACTTTTTCAAATGCAACCAAATCTAATTCTTTTGTTTCAACAGAAACAATCGGCGCTAACAAGTCGCCATAACGCGTCCCTAAAACGAATTCTGTGAACGCACTTAACGTTTGTTCTGTAAATTCTAAAAAACGCTCTTTTGGAATATTGCCTGAGCTAGATAAAACGGTCGATAAGAAATTTTCATGCTGCCCTTGAATGATCCCTCTAGCCATTGTAGAAATATTCGTCAAATCAATAAAAGCTGTAACTTCCGCAAGGATGTCTTGATCACCTATTTTTTCTGCTAATTGACGTTGAAACGTTAAAAAATTTCGATCGTAAATAATATCGATTGCCTGTAACGTAGACGATTCTTGAAAATAATCCAATACTTCAAGAATGGCGGTCATCAAAGCTTCTGGTAATTCTGTAGATAGACGTGTGCGGATTGCACTTTTTAAGGTCTCAATAGAATAACGTCCATCATCGATAAACAGGTAATCCAACTCTTTTCCCGTTAGTTCAGCTTTGGTCAAAACTTTTAAATTATGAAACGTGATTCTGGAAGTATAGATTGTTATAACCTCTGGTTCTGGCGCCATTTCGTACAGCCATTCATATAATTTGCCCTTCTCTTTTGAATAAATATATTCAAATCTTTCAGCAAAGTCAGCCGCCATGTATGCGCCATACACAGTATTTCTTAAAACATCCTTTAGTTCTTCTGTATTTTTGGCATTCAATAATTGTTCATATTGAGCATTACTCAATAATTCTGTTTCTTTAAGACGAATCAAAGGATTGATTTGATTATATGCAGTCTCTTTCATCATGATCCTCCTAAACTTAAAACTGAAAACAGGAAATTATGACTGAAACGCTCTTTGCCTCATTCAAAAATTCACCTTTTTTCGAGATATTCACCAAGTAGCTAGTGCTTCAAAATAATCCATGGAGCTCTTGTTCTTGAGCATTTGAAACCAAGGGGTACTATTGAAACAACCGTTCTGCTATTTTAAAACTGTCGATTTTCTTGATTTCCTGAACAAGAGTAGCAAATAAAAAGTTATATTCGATCCCATCTTTGGCAATGATAAATCCACCAACAGCCGGAATTACTTCGCTTTCTAATCTCAAAGTCAATTGATCCGTAGAATGCGCTAGTAACCATTCATCTGACAGCTTTCCTTTTGAGAACGCACCTAATTGTACTAAACATTCACCTTCAATCGGCATTTGAGCCAAAATTTGTTCAGCAAATGTTTGAAATTCACTTTCTGACCACTGATTCATTCGCTCGACTGATTCTGTAAATAGTTGCTCCAAGTAACCTTGTTTTTGATTCAATGTTGCTTGTTTGATTTCCAACTGTTGTCGGTTTTGTTTTTGCTTAAATGCTTTTTTGGTTTGTTCTTCATTTTTTTCGATTATTTTACTTTCTTGTAAGCTCAAAGCTTCTTCTTGTTCTTGATATTCTCGGTCGATCCGCTTCATTTCTGTTGCTTTCAATTCTGACACTTCGGTTTGACCTTTTTCTAGAATTTGCTCGACGATCTTTTCGATTGCATCCATGTTTTTCCTCCTGTTACTTCACATTTAGTACAAGTAAGAATGAGATAACAAACCCAAGAATGGCATATGTTTCAACCATGGCCGCGTAAATGATCCCTTTTGTTGCATGCTCAGGTTTCTTCGCTAAAATTTGAATACCTGCTGCAGCAACACGGCCTTGCGCAATCCCAGAAAATAAGCCGGCAAAGGCAATCGGCAATGATGCTACAAAATAGTCTAAGCCTTGAACCATTGTCATATCATTGTTTAAATTAATAAAAATCAAGAAAGCAATAACAAACCCATATAATCCTTGCGTACCTGGCAAGAGTTGTAAAATCAAGGCCTGCCCAAATTTTTCTGGTTGCTCTGTTGTCAACGCTGCTGCCGCTTCACCAGTAAAACCAACGCCTTTAGCCGAACCAATTCCTGCAAAAATCGTTGCCATTGCCATTCCTAAAACTGCAAAAAGAATGCCACCGTTGTTATTAATTAAGTAATCTATCATATTATTATTCCTCCACTATTCTTTGACTTTTGATTTTTTTTCAATGTTCATATATTTTTCTTCTGTTTTTAACGGCTTAAAGGCACGGCCACCGCCGGCATAAAACTTCCCGAAAAACTCTACATATTGTAATCGCGCACCATGTACATAGGCACTTAATAAGCTTAAAAAGAGATTCAATGCATGTAACGCGATGATCAATAATATCCCGACTGTAAATCTTGCTATAGGCGGCATAAATTCAACCAACATATTAAACGCCGCAGCGATACTACCACCAGAAATTCCTAAAGCCATCAATCGAGTGTAACTGACTAGATCACCAATATAACCGGTCAAGCCATACAAACCATACAAACCTTTAGCTAAGCCTTTGACTTTTGATTTTGTTTGAATGATCGGCACAATCACAATGGATAAAGCGGAGATAACCGCCACAACAATTCCTGCTGTCACTAACCCATCATTACTGAATATCAGCATCCCTAACACAATAATCAAAATACCTACGAGTAACCCTTGCCATGCAAAACTTTCGCTGATGCTATCCAAATATCGTTTACGCTTGGTCAGTTCGATCCCATTAACCATTAACCCAGTCAATAACTGAATAAACCCGAAAATAACCGATAAAATCAAAATCGTATTTACATCTTCTGTCGTCGATAAAATTGGAAATGGCAGTTGAAGGCCAAACAATACTTTCGGCAAAGCCACACCAAAAAATGACCCATAAATAAAACCCCAGATAATTGTTGGAAACGATAATATTAAGAAGAAATCAGCAAATCGCTTCATCCCTCGAGGTAAAACTAGCAACTTCAGTGCAAATAATGCACCAAAAAGCATTATCAAACCATAGCCGATATCTGCCACCATCATTCCAAAAAATACCATATAAAATGGGGTCATGATCGGTGTTGGATCGATTTCATCATATTTTGGTAAGCTGTACATTTCTGTAAGCATCTCAAACGGCGCTACGAGAGAATTATTTTTTAGCTTTACTGGGATGTCTGTTTGAATTTCCATATCTGTCGGCTGATCAAATGTAATATACACCTCATCTTTTGGTAACGCATCTTGTAATGCAGTGGTTAATTCTCGTTTTTCATCTACAGGAATCCAACCTTGCATAATAAAAAAATAAGTTGTATTCAGCAGATGCTTTTTCGCTTCTTCACGATGAATATACGCATAAGTCATCTCTTCAGCAAGGTACAATTCCTCCAAATGAGCTCGATAGGAAGACAAGCTATTCTTCAGATGCTTCTCCTGCTCAACTAACAGTGCTAATTGTTCCTTATTCTGCTGGTAGGCTTCTTTAGGTAACATATCATATGGGTAATTAAATTCATTAAAGCTATAACGCTCAGTGATTTTTGCTACCTCTGCTAATTGACTCTTTAAGTAAACCAAGCTGTAATAGACATGATTTTGACTATGATAAATTTCTTCAACATAAACTGAGCTGAGACTTTCTATATCTGCTAAAAATAACGCATGATTCGCTGAACTGATTGATCCTAGTATAATATCTGTATTTTCAAATGAATTTTTTTGAGGCACAATATCTAAATATTGCCAGCGAGCAAGCCATTTTTCCTTGGTCAATAACTCTTTTCTCGTAGAATCAATTCTTGCCAATTCTCTCTTTAGCTCAGCTATCTCCTTTAAATAACCACTGATTTTTTTATCATCGAAACTCTCCTCCAAAGAAATCAGTGTCCGAACTTGTCTTTTTAATGGTTTCTTTTTTGATGAATTTTCTGAAAAACGTTCGATAAAGGTTAGTGAATCTTGAATGTCCGTCAGCATTGTTTGAAAACGTTTCTTTTGACTATCGTCTTCTGTCAACAATGTCGAGGCGAAGTTTTTTTCTATATAAGAACTATCTACACTTGAATGAAAAAAATCTTTGATTTCGATTGCCTGCATACCTTGAATTGCTTGAAGAATTGCTTCTTCTCTTTCGGAGGCAGCGATGATCGTCATTTTTTCCATTTTATTGACTGCCATAGATTTTTTTCACCCTTTCTATTACATAATCAATAATAGATGCTTTATTCTTTTCGTATTTTTCTCTAAAATCTTGATTTTGTTCTTTCGCTTCACTAAGCAAAATATCTTTTTCTTTCTGAAGCTCCGCATTTTTTTGTGTCTCTAATTCCTGAAGTAATACGGTGATTTTCTCCTGACTTGCTACTTGTTTTTGCTTAAATTTCTCTGCCTTTTTTTGCTCATACAAACTCAGTTCTGTCTTGACCGTTTGTCTCATTCTTTCAACATCTGCTTCTGCTTCACGAATTCTATCTAGTGCTTCTAAAACCATTTTTTCACCCCTAGCATCGGATTATTTTGTCTTCATCCTTATTATTAAATGTCTGCCCTTTTTTTACAATCAAAAAGAGAATAACTCTTGCCTTTATTTAAACGCAAAACGTATTCCCTTAAAAATTTTGATTGAAAAATAAAAAAAGGGCGTAAGTTCAAAAAACCATTCTTCTCACCCCTTGAAGAACCTGATCCTTGAAGCTTGCGCCCAACCATTTTTATTCATATGACTGTATCTTAGCAAAAAATAACTAAAAATACAACTAATTTTCGTGTAAACTTTATTTAACTTATTAAAAAGAGCCCACCTTCATTTGAAGATGGACAAGGAGTCTTACTCATGAGAGTAAATGAAAAAAAGTTTATTGTTAGGATAAATTTATCTTACTATCATGCCAATGTTTTTACAAATAATATGCACAGCAATTTCTATCTCTAAAAAAAGAACACTTCTAAAGCATACGGCGAACGACTAACTCGCTCAATAATGGTTTCTTTCCAGACATCGGTAAACCAATCATACTGCATTTGATTGATAATACTTTTTTTCAATTCACTCATTAATGTTTCCTCATTGATATCATCTTCATAAAATGAGCCCATCAAGGTCATCAGTTTCGTGTTATTATGTTGCTGGAATCGATAAATACGTCCTTTTTCTATGTAATAAAACCAATGATTAATAATGATTGCAAAACGATCTTCTCTATTTTCCAACAAGATACTAAACTGTTCAAGTGTGATTTTTTTCATAACTGTACTCCTTTTATTCTTCACTACTATTGGTTAACAAGAATTACTTTAGCTTAAATAAGCAAACAAAAATAGGAAGGCCTATTTTCTAGCCTTAACTTTTGTTGAGCTAACGCTCTGACAAAATCCTCGTTTATCATATCAAATATTTAAAATATAGACAATCTTAGATAGAAAAAATCCTCTTTTGTACTTTTCAGATTACGATAATTTGATTCAATTCTTAAAAAAATAAATAGAAAGTTCTAAGTTAATTGATTTTATTTTGCTTTTTTATCCAAAATTACGTGCTATTTGATATAATAAAAGAAAGAATATGTATTACAGTAACGGGAGGAGAAACAATGGAACAAAATTTGATCAAGATTACAACAACTTTCCATAATACTTGGTTAGTCTCTCAGAAAAAAGATACTTTTTCTGAAGAAAATGATATTCTTTTTGGCGATACATTGCGACTTTCTATTTCTAAAAATGATTCTTACTTTTTTTCAGAAGCAATTGCTTTAACCTATAATAAGGAAATTCTATCCAGAGAAATGCCAACTGATAGTGAAATTGAATTTTTTGATTATATGAAAATGGCTGAAGAAAAAATGTTTTCAAAAAGTCTAGCCGCTAAGTATGGTGTACAAGCCTATGTCACTCCTGGACCTACAGCGGACTAACTAAGATAAGATGATTAAAGACAAATCAAATAATAGCCTCTGATTTACTTCATTCAACAGGAAAAGTAAATCAGAAGCTACTATTTTGCACTTTTTTTGTTACGCACTTTTTATTTATACATTTAGTTTTTTTAGTTAAATTCTTTGTTTACAAAAATTTTTTTTGATTACTTTAAACAAGATATAGTTTAATACGTTTTAGACTCCTCCTGTAATTACATATACAGAAATAACACTTGCTACAGCAGCTATTAATGAAATCATCAACACACCTCCTACTCATTTTTTAGAAATCAACGTTTGCAAACAAATAATTTTCCTTAGGTAAAGAATAGCAAACAAGTCAAAAAAAATAAAGTATTAAATTCAAAAAGTGCGAAATTGGCATAAAAATCAAATAAAATATTCACTTTTTTATTAAAAATAGGAATTTCCTAATCATTTCATGCTATAATCGCATAAGAAGGGAGAGAAACTCTTGAATATCATAGAAACATTACGTTTTTTTAGACTTAAATTGAAGTTACCTCAAAGAGAAATGATGTCCGAATTCACTGATCCGTCCACCTATTCAAAAATTGAAAGTGGTAAACGCGCTCTTAAGGTAAATGAATTAGAAGAAATATTGAACCAAACATCTATTAGCGTTGACGAATTCTTTAGTTTTACAACATTCGATAAACAGCAACAAGATTTCAGAGAAACTTTTTATTACTGCGGTGCGCATTTAGAAAATAAGAGTACAAAACAAAAACTACTGAACTATTATTATTCATTGAAAGATAAAGATAAAAAGACATTACGAGAATTATCAAATTATATTGGCATTAAAAATTTTTTCAATGCTCATTGGGAGGAAGTTGATCCAGTGACTTTTGAAGAAATAACCGATATTTTTCAAGATTTAATGAATAAATCTTTCTATATTCAATATGACTACATTATTACCGCAAATTTAACTCGGTTTTTTAATACAAAGCAAGCGGATTTAGTACTTGCAAGAATGTTTCCAATAAAATATGAAGAACAACGTGATTTTACGACTAAAAAATTTGCGTATAATATACTTATCAATTTAATTTCGAAACGATTGTATGAAAAGGATTATGAAAGTGCCAAAAAATATATAAAACTTGCTAAAAAACAAGATAAGCAAAATGAAAACTACAGTTTTAAGTTAAACCTTCAATATCTAACCAATCTGCTGAACTATATTATTGAAGGCGAACTTGTTTATATAGAGCGTGTCTATGATTTTATACATTTGTTAGAAAACACTGGTGATACTTTACAAGCAGAACAGGTAAAAAAAGAAGTAAAGATCTTAATCCACGAAAAAGATAGCGAAAAAATGCTACAAAGTTATGCAGTTGGTTTATTAAAAGAATCTTAGTTTAGCTTAAAACCAAGAATATCCCACCTCTTTCAAGGTGGGATAAGGAGTATTACTCGGATTGAGTAAAATGAAAATACTGTTAGGGTACATTTATAATACTACATTGTGTTACAAATATCAACCCTTTGGTTAATAAATATTTTTTATTTGTCATTTTACTGTTTTTCCATTTTAAATACTCTAAATTAATTTTTCAAAAGCTGATTTATTCATTATTCTGATCTGCTTTTTTAACTTCGAAAATTAGTAACACATTCATATCACCAAGATAATACTCTCCCTTAATAGTAATTATTTTATATTTTTATTCATTATTCTGTTAAAATAAAGAAAATTAGATAAAGCAGGCGAACACATTTGAATATAAAATATAACAAAGCAAACATTATCATTTTATTACTTTTATTATGGATCAGTATTCTTTCGATCTTTCCCTATTTTTTTAATAACTACATTTTTAGTCAAGACGATCTAATCTTCCACAGAACAAGATTAGAAAGCTATTCTCAAGCCGTCAGACACTTTGATTTTTTCCCTCGCGTTTTCCCAACAATGGGCTTAAATTTTGGTTATGGTGCCGATCTATTCTATCCTTCTATCTTATTATTGCCTTTTGCTCTTTTTAGAATAATCGGACTCTCTTTTGTCCCCTCCTACTATTTATATCAACTATTGATCAGTTTTGTTACTGCGATTACTTCTTATTATTTTCTATATTCTATAAAAAAAGCAAAAAAACAAGCACTTTTGTTTGCTTGCTTTTATACACTTTCTACCTATCGACTAATTGATCAATCAGTCCGTGCAGCGCTTGGAGAAACTTTAGCTTTTGCCTTCTTGCCATTGTTTGTTCTCGGAGTCTATTCAATTTTTTACAGCGATAAACATCGATGGCAATTATTGGGCATTGGAATGAGTTTATTGATTGCCAGTCATTTGATTACTGCTTTCTATTCTTTTGTCCTATTGTTGATCTTCCTATTGATCAATTGGAAAAAATGTAAGCAACCGCAAATCAAAAGCCTGATTCAATCTGGTTTATTATCGCTTGGATTATCTGCATGGTTTTTATTTCCTTATCTTGAACAAATAGATCATTTAACGTTTAACTTTAGCAACACAACACTTTGGACAAGCGGTTTAAATTTTAGTTTAGGTAAGTTGTTTATAAATAGTCTTTCCAATTTGAGTGCGCCATTCACTGAATTAAAACCTAATATTGGTCTATTGCTCTTAGGTGCTATAATTGTTGCTGCTATTCGCTTTCGAACACTAACGCCTACAAATAAACGCCTTGCATTAGCGGCTATTTTTACGCTCTTATTAGCTACAAATATCTTCCCATGGGGTCTTTTTAAAGTCTCTGTTTTAGCAACAATTCAGTTTCCCTGGAGATTATTATTATTTGCATCCTTCTTTACAAGTTTGCTTGCGGTTTGTTTGATTGACCAATTTCAGTTTCTTTCCAACAAAAATATAATTTTATTTATTGCTCTATGTAGCTTTTTAACACTCAGCTTTAACGTGAACAACCTAATGCAGAGTAGCATTCAAAATAACGTGACTGTGACCAATGAAAACTATACTAACTTTTATGAATCTGAAATTGGTCATGGAAAAGAGTATCTCATCAAAGATACTGATTTCAAAAGTTATTTTGCTGCTCCGGGTCTAATCATCGATGGCATTCCTTATGCTAATTCGTCTAACCAAATGAGTAACAAATACAGCTATAGTAGCTATACGTTTCAAACAAATGGCATTCAAGAAGTTCAACTGCCTAAATTTTATTACAAAGGCTATGAGGTAATGGATGGTTCTAAAGTAGTCAAATCCTATAATAAAGCTGGTTTAGTCACAGTCAAACTTGATTCAGGCGATCACAAACTTACGGTCTCATATAAAAAAACGATTATACAAAAAGTGTCAGTTACTCTTTCTATTGTAGTGATTGGCATGATGCTTTTGTTCAAGAAAAAAACCGCTATTCGATGATAATGCAGTATTGTGGACCACAAAAAACTATCATTTTAACACTTTTTATTCAAATATAGAACCCATAAGTAGTTTGGAACTTTTCCATGTAATTTATTAGAACATTCCCATTTCTATAGATAAAAAAAGGGAGAATCCAAGTACAAATGTTTTAAAAACAATTAATACCCATACCAGATTCAATATAACATAACTTATTATTTCGATTGATTTTACTTTGACATTTCGTTCATCAAATTTCCAAAAATAGTTTATGGGTATAATTAATAACAATAATATCACTAGGATATAAATAGTTGTCTGCACAATAGATGTATCGGAAAATCTGAATCCAACAGCTAACTGTATACATACAAAAATACCCGCGGTTAACAAGCAAAATACTCTTGAATGAAATTTTTTTATTCCGAAGAATAAAGCTAAGAACAAAGTCACTAGCGGAAATATTGGAAATAATAATACGGACATTCTTTCACCTACTACTATTTTTTTTAATTTAATCGTTTGTTGTAAAACTCAGCTGTAACGTTATCTTTTTCGAATTATTTTTGTTATAAACTTATTTTCTGTCAGACTTTATACTAGTAATGACACAAAAAAGAAGAATCATTACTCCTACTCCTAAACACCAATATACTGTAGAATTCTATAAAATCAATACAAATAATAGATAGCAATATATTCATATAAATCCTTTGATAGTTATCATACTCCCCTAATCCATACTGTTCAAAATAGTATTTAAAAGTATTAAAGGTTCCATCTTTGTTCAACGTTACTTGTAGTCACCCATATCACCACTTCTTCAATGTTCCCATTATTGATAATTATAGCTAAACTAAAAATGAGCATTCCATTAAAAAAATTGACAGTATAAAAGTTGATGTACAGAGGTTTGTACATTATCTTTTATACTGTCTGCCTCCATAGGCGGAATGAACTTGAACAACGAAATAGAGTTTATAAATCTCTATATACATCATTACCTTAAATTAAACTGAATTTGTTTAGCATTTTACCCTATTTGAAAATAAATCATGGTAAATAACTAACATTTGTATCTATTCTAAATTACTTTTTTTATTATCTTATAAACCTAACACTTACTTCCCCACATTCAAATTTTTACTAGAAAGATTTTCCCCATTTGTCTCAATTACCTGCTGATACCAATAAAAAGATTTCTTTTTAGAACGCTCTAAGGTTCCGTTTCCTTCGTCATCACGATCCACATAAATAAACCCATAACGCTTACTCATTTGTCCTGTACTAGCAGCAACTAAATCAATACAGCCCCAAGTTGTATATCCAAGTAATTCTACGCCATCAATTTCTACGGCATCTTTAAATGCTTGAATATGTTTTCGTAAATAATCAATGCGGTACTCATCTTCTACATACCCATTATCATCTGGCCTATCAATTGCCCCCAAGCCATTTTCAACAATAAATAAAGGCTTTTGATAGCGATCATATAGTTGATTTAAGGAGTTTCTTAAACCTAATGGATCAATCTGCCAACCCCATTCAGTTGAAGGTAAGTTTTTATTTTTTATTGAAGCAAAAATATTGCCAGTTGATTGCTCATAATCTTCTGAATGTGCACTAACCGTTCGTGAACAATAATAAGAAAAGGTCACAAAATCAACTGGTGATGCTGCAAGGATTTCCTCATCTCCTGCTTCCATTACAATATTTAAACCTTCTCGTGCTAATTTTTTTAAGGCATAATTTGGGTATTTTCCCCGTGCCTGGACATCAATAAAGAAATAGCCTTCGCGATCACGATTAATTGCTTCTTGATAGTCTTCTGGGCGACACGTATAGGGGTAATGGCTACCACCTGCCAACATACAACCAACCTGATTTTTTGAATCAACTTCATGGGCAATTTTAGTTGCTAAAGCACTTGCTACTAGTTGATGATGCGCAGCTTGATATTTAATTTCTTCTTGATTTTCACCTTCTTTAAAGATAATGCCTCCACCAACAAAAGGCTGATGTAGTAGGATGTTGATTTCATTAATTGTTAACCAATACTTAACTAAGCCTTTATACCGTTTTAAAACTGTTTCAGCATACCGTGTATAAAATTCAATCAACTGACGGTTCTTCCAACCACCATAAGCTTTAATCAAATGAATGGGTACGTCAAAGTGAGCAATCGTTACTAATGGTTCAATTTGATGCTTTCTTAATTCTTTAAAAATACCTTCATAGAATGCAAGACCTTCCTCATTTGGTTCAGCATCATCTCCATTAGGGAAAATACGAGACCATGACAATGACATTCGATAAACTTTAAACCCCATTTCCGCAAATAATTGAATATCTTCCATATAACGATGGTACATATCAATTGCCTCTTTTGCAGGGTAATAATAGCCGTCCTGCCAATCTAACATTTCCAACTCACCTAAAGCTACTTTCTTACGATCTTCACCACATGGTAATACATCAATATTAGAAAGCTTTCTGCCACTTTCTAATACACCGCCTTCTGCTTGGTTTGCAGCTGTTGCCCCACCCCACAAGAAATTTTTATCTAAAGTCATATTCTACAGCTCCTATTCTTTTTTTCAAAACTATCAATCTTAATTATTATCCATTTAGATGGTCATTCTATTATCTTTACACTTTAACGATTAATACTTCTTCGTTATTTGCTAATTGTCCTTTAGTTGTTAGTTCAATTGAAGAATATTGAGGGGTATTGGTTATCACAACTGGCACTTGCATTTCATAGCCAGCTTCTCTTATTTTTTCCAAATCAAAGTTTAGGATTACCTGTCCTTTTTTTACTGTTTGCCCCGACTCTACTAAGGTATCAAAATATTGACCTTTTAACTCTACAGTATTTAAACCTACATGAATTAACAGTTCTATTCCTGTATCCGACACAAGTCCAATCGCATGTTTTGTTGGAAAAATAGCTTCAATTTTTCCATTAAATGGTGCAATCACTTTTCCTTCTATTGGCTCAATAGCAAATCCTTTACCAAGAGCCCCTGATGCAAAAGCACCATCTTGTACTTCACTCAAAGGAATAACATTCCCTTTAATAGGATTAGTTACTGTTGTATCTTCTAAAATAACTTCTTTAACTGATGGGATTTCCACTTCTTTTTCAAATTTAAAACTTAAAATATAGGTTAATACGGCTGATACGACTGCTGAAATGATCAAAGCAATCACAATATTCCAGAAAAAAGCCATCGAATTATCACCAATATAAAGTAAAATTGCAGGCAAACCTGATGATCCAGTTGCAAAGCGGTGTGTATTCGTTAATCCAGCATATAAACCACCAGCTCCACCACCAATCATAGCAGCAATCAACGGATATTTTTTAGGTAAATTCACACCATATAATGTTGGTTCAGTAATCCCCATGTATGCAGTAATTGAACCCGATACTGCTAGTTGCTTCAATTTTTTATCTTTTGTTCTGAACGCAACTACTGCAGAAGCAGTGGCTTGAGCGATATTTGAACAAACACAACCAGGACCAAAAATACTATCATAACCAAGTTCTGCCATTTGCATCACACCTAAAGGAGCCACACCATTATGCAGGCCAAACATCACCATAATTGGTAAAAAACCACCGATTAAAACAGCTGGTACCCAACTTGCGTTCACACTTAAAAATGTAAAGAATGCTGCCAGATAACCACCAATAATACTACCAATCGGACCTAATACTGAAAACGCCAAAGTTCCCATAATTAGGAAAGTCAACATTGGTACAAAAACCAATTCAACTGATTTTGGTATCACACGATTGAGGAATTTCTCCACATAAGATTGAACCAAAATAATTAAAAGAATCGGAATAACAGATCCAGTATAAGTAGCTAAGTTAAAAGGAATAATATCAAAAAATTTAACTGGCTCCCCAGCTGTAACTAATGCACCCCAATTTGGATGCATCATCATTGCTGCAACAGATGCTGCCAAGATAGGATTACATCTCAACTTTTGAGCAACTGTAAAGGCTAACATCATCGGTAGGAAGAAAAATACACCATCTGCAAATAAGTTCAATAAATAATACGTTTGTGATTCAACAGAAACAACCTTAAAAACAACTAACAAGGCTAGAACAGCCTTCACCATTCCAGCTCCAGATAAGGCAGGAATAATTGGCTGGAATGTACCAGTTACAAATTCAATAATGACATTAAATATGCTTTTTTTCTCTGTTGGTGGCTCATTTTTTGCAGTCACATCAACTTTTTTATCAATTTCCTCAAAGACATCTTTCACATGTGTCCCTATAACAACCTGATGAACACCTGCATTTACCAAGTAAGTCGCTATTCCCTCTAGCTCACCAAGGCCTTCCTTATCTACTTTTTGCTCATCTACTAATTTAAAACGAAGACGTGTTTGACAATGATAGGCATCTGTTATATTTTCTTTTCCACCTAACTTCTCAACAATGTCTTGAGCCAACTTTTCATACTTTTTACTCATGGATTTCTCCCTTCAATATAACAAGATCCTATTTTGAATGAACCGGTTATTCAACTCTTGTTTCTAATCGAACTTTACCACTTATTGATAGCGTTACCAATAGTTTCAAAACATCTCGAAACATATTCCGAAAAAAACAAAAACAAGCCGCTGTTAATGAAATTCATTTTATGATTTTGCCTATTTAAGCATGTAATTTACAGAAAAAAGAGCATTCAGAAGAATTTACTCTTCTAAATGCTTTAAATTCCTAAAATTTTTCAGATAACTCTTTAAAGGTAGCTTGTCTTTTAGACTCTAATAACTTTGAATTTGAAATTTTGTTCTTTTTATTGACTTCATAATCAAGTGAAAATATTTTTGCAAATAGAGTATCGAGAATAAATAGAATGGATTCCTGTGTCGCAAAATTGGCTATCTTGGAATATAATTTTTCTTTACTAGAAATATTAAGTACCACATCTGAATAATCCCTTAAATAGTTTTCGCCGCCACTTGTAATACTAATAATTGGTACAGAATTTTTCATTAATGATTTTACATTACTGGTTGGATTGTCGTCAAAGCTACTCCCTGAATAAGAAATCATAATTGCACAATCTTTATTATTCAATGTTTGTGTGATGATACCACTTTCACCAGAATTAGCCATGATTGCTTTCTTTTGAATCGATAACAAATTTCTTTTGATGAGTTCACCGTAATAATAATTTGGACTCGTCCCATAAATCACAACACTATTAGCATGGTAAATAAGTGCTGCTGCTTTATTAAGATCCTCTGTCGAAATCAAAGAAACAGTATCTTTGATACTCTGAATTTTTAAAGTCGCAATACTTCCGATGATTTCTAACGTATCGTGTTGAGCTAAAAATGGAAAGTTAGGATCAACATCTACGTAAGCATTATCGTCATGATAAGCCACTTCATGAGTAAAAGCATACATAAATTCTTTCCAACCAGAATAGCCAAAATATTTCGCAAATCGAACTAAGGTTGGCTTAGACGTAAAGGTTTTCTTGGCAATCTCTTCCATCGAGTAAGATTTTAGTTGGTCACGATTTTCAAGAATAAATTCACCAATCATTCGTCGGGCATCATTTTGCTTAAAGACTGCTTCTTCAATTCTTTGAAAAAGATACATTTTCATTTCCCTCCAGTTTAAACTAGCCTAGTTCTTTTTCTGTAATTATTTCTTCCTCATATTTTTTTATTTTAACATCATAATTCGCGATTTTTTTTCTAATTTAGCAACAGTTCCATTAATTAATGCCTGTTTCTTTAAAAGTTTTTGATATTCATCCACCAAAATTTCTTTTCTTTCCATTAGTGTTTGATCACCAATTTGATATAACTCTGAATATTTTGAAAGAGAATGAATAGACAATCCTGAATCTCTCATACATTTAATGAATTCAACCCAATTTAAATCCTCTTCTTGAAAATCTCTAGTTCCTGATTGGTTACGAGTAATAGTAGGTATTAACCCTTGACTTTCATAGTAGCGTATCGTAGCAGGTGTCATATCATATTTTGCTGCAACTTCTGAAATATTCATAATCATTAATTCCTCTTCTGTTATTTAAGTATTTGTTCATTCTATCTTACCAGTATTTCCACTTGATTTAAAGTACACTTTAAGGTGTATACTTTAAACAGATGTAAAATTAGGAGGTTATCAATTATGACAAAAATTACAGCAGGACGTGACCAACTTGGTGAATTTGCACCAAAATTTGCTGAACTAAATGATGATGTTTTATTTGGTCAAGTTTGGTCAAGAGAAGAGGAATTGAATCCACGTGATCGCTCAATTGTTACAATTACAGCTTTAATTTTTGGTGGTAATTTTGAACAGTTAGTCTTTCATATGGGAAAAGCAAAAGAAAATGGGATTACTCAAGAAGAAATGGCAGAAATCATTACTCATCTTGCCTTTTATATTGGATGGCCTAAAGCTTGGTCAGCTTTTACAATTGCTAAAGATGTTTATAAAAAATAATGTTCTTGAGAAGGAGAAAATAATGAACGAACTACCACAAGCAACACCACCAAAAACCATTTCCTTTGGCGCAGAAGCCTTTCAAGAAAGTCATCATACTGAAATCCGCTGGCTAGGAAATTCAGGTATATTTTTAAATAGCAGAGGCTATTGCATGATGGTTGATCCAGTTTTAGAAGGATTTGATTTGCCTTTGTTAATTGAAATGCCAATCAAAACGGATCAAGTACTACATCTGGATAGTATTCTTATCACCCATGCTGACAATGATCATTTTAGTATAGCAACCTTAACAAAATTGCTACCGCTGACAAATGCTCTCCATGCACCTGAATATGTAGCTGGATTAGTTAAAGAACAAATGATGTTTGAAGCATTTGGTCATGAAATACACGCTTCTTTTAACGAAGGTCCATTAAAAATAACGTTAACACCTGCTGATCATTTATGGCAAAATGAAAGTAAAAAATACAATCGTGTCTTTAAATTAGAGGACTTTTGTGGATTTTGGATTGAAACACCAGATGGAACCTTATGGATTCCTGGCGACTCCAAGTTATTACCATCCCATTTAGAAATGCCTGAACCCGATGCAATTCTCTTTGATTTTTCTGATAATGAATGGCATATTGGCTTAGATAATGCAATTAAACTTGCTAACACTTATCCAAATACTGCTTTACTTTTGTCTCATTGGGGAACAGTTGATGCTCCTCATATGAATGTTTTCAATGGAAATCCAGCTGATCTGATTCATAGAGTAACCAATCCTGAAAGAATCCAGATAATGGCTGCTGGAGATCGTTTTATTTTAGGAAAATAACAAAAATGAGCGTGGGACAAAACTAAAAAAAAGTTTTGTTTCGCGCTCTAAATCCGAATAAACGGCGAGAAAAAAGCAGCTACTACGTTATACTTCGATCACATCAAATTCTAAGTGCTAAAGCACTAAGATTTGAAGGCTTCGGAAATAAGCTGAAATTCACAAAAATTTGAAAAGCAATTTTCGTGAATTCCCTCTTATTTCTCGGAGCTAAACGCTTTTGTCTCGGCCTTATTTTTTTAAACGTGTCCTACTACTTTATGCGGAATATAAGGTTCTTCTAAATAAAGAACATCTGCTTGGCTTAATTTGAAATCTACAGCGCCTACTGCTGTTTCAATATGATTCATTTTCGTTGCGCCAATAACAGGTGCAACTACTGGATTTTTTTGTAGTAACCATCCTAAGGCAATATTCACTTTATTCGTCTCATATTTGGCAGCCAATTCAGCAACGCGATCTATAATTATCTGATCTTTAGCAGCTGTTTCATCATATTTAGCTTTTTGTGCAACATCTGTGGTGCTTCGTTTGGTTGCTTCTGTAACATTTCGAATTAATCGTCCTGATGCCATTGGACTATACGGTGTAAGTGCAATTTTCTCAGACTGACAATAGGGAATCATTTCACGTTCTTCTTCACGATAAATCAAATTTAAGTGGTTTTGCATAGAAACAAATTTCGTCCAACCATTTTTTTCTGCTATATTGTTTGCTTGCTGAAATTGATAAGCATACATTGCAGAAGCACCAATATATCTTGCTTTACCAGCTTTAACAACGTCATTTAATGCTTCCATAGTTTCTTCAATCGGTGTATAGGGATCCCAACGGTGAATGATATATAAATCAACATAATCTGTTTGCAAACGTTTCAAACTCTGATCAATTTGAGACATGATGGCTTTTCTTGATAATCCTTGTCCATTTGGGCCATCAAACATTTTTTGGTGAACTTTTGTCGCTAGTACAATTTCATCTCGGTTTGCGTAGTCCTTCAACGCTTTGCCTAAAATTTCTTCACTTCTACCTAAAGAATAAACATTAGCAGTATCAAAAAAGTTTATACCTAGTTCTAGGGCTCTTTTGATTAGCGGTCGGCTCTCTTCTTCTTCAAGTACCCATTTATGAATCCAATTTTTAGGGTCTCCAAAGCTCATTGCACCTAAACAAATCCTTGAAACATCTAGTCCAGTATTGCCTAATTTTGCATACTCCATTTTTATCATCCTCTCAGTCTTGTACTTGTTCTAACATTTATTATACAACTTAAAGTGTACTTTAACACAAGGTTTAAATTTTAATCTAACTATTTTTTTACTAGAACAAGTTCACATTACCATGGCTGACTAGTTGGCCCTACAGTAAATTCATTGATATTCACATCTTCCGGCTGATTGATTGCATACGCAACAATACTCGCTACACGCTCTGGCGCAATACCATATTTATCATACAAACTAGTCATCCCATCAGCAGTTTTTGAATCTGTAATTGTATCAAGTAACTCTGTATTAATTGCAGCCGGATAAATTGTTGCGGTACGGATATTAGTTCCTTCTTGCGCTGATTCCATTCGTAAGACTTCCATCAAATCACGAATCGCCCATTTCGTTGCCCCATAAACAGCACCTCCTGGGTAAGCTTTGAGTCCAGCTACGGATGATGTTGTCAGAACATGTCCGGATTTTTGCTCAATAAAGTAGGGTAAGATGGCTGCCAGACCATTCAGTACTCCTTTGATATTGATATCAATCATTTGGTCCCACTCATCTTCTTTGAGTGCAGATAATGGCGAATTGGGCATAATACCAGCATTTAAAAAGATAACGTCTACCCTTCCGTATGTTGCAATAGCAAAATCTACCAAGTTTTGATTATCCATTCGCTTGGTTACATCGGTTACTAAATAAACTGCCTCGCCAGAATTCCCTTTAATTTTTTCAACAATCGCTTGCAATTGTTCCTCTCTGCGTGCTGCTAATACTAATTTTGCTCCTTTTTCAGCTAATAGCATGGCTGTTGCTTCTCCTATTCCTGATGAGGCTCCTGTAATAATCACTACTTTATCCTTAATCGCCATTTGTCTCTCTCCTTTGTTATTTTTATGGTGTCAATACGACGTTGATTGCTTCTAGTTCTGATATGAAATCAAGTTGATCTGCTTCTTTTACTTTGCCTATTTTAGTATATGAATAATTAGTAGAGAACGTTTGATAAAACAAGACAAGGCAATCTGAACCAAAAAGCATGACATCTCCTTTTTCAATTTCATTTACTTGTTCTATCTCTGTCGGTAATGTTTCTAATAAATAAGCATATTTTTCGTTCCCATGTAAATCATTCATTTTTAGATTCAGTGGAAGTCGAGCTATCAATTTTTTCGTGGCTTGATTAGATTCCAATTCAATTTGAAATGGTTTCTTTTCAATCATTATATTCATAACAGCTACTTCTCCATTTTCTTCTAGCGAGTGTTTGCCTGAATTACTATTTTTCATTGTTGAACTGTTTAATGCTGGGTCTTTTGTGGCGGAACTTGCTGTGCAACCAGAACAAATCATTATGCTTAGAAATAAAAGAAATAGAAACCCACTCTTTCTTTTATGTTGCATCTTCTTCAATTTTCCGAACCACTTTAGCTGGACTTCCTACTACAATTACATTATCAGGGACATCTTTTGTTACTGTGGAGTCCGCCGCAACAATCGAATTTTCTCCAATTGTAATACCAGGTAAAACAGTCACATTGGCCCCAAGCCACGCATTTTTCTTAATGAGAATCGGCTCTACTTTGATACCACGTCTTTTTTTAGGAGCAATCAAGTGATTGACTGTGATTAAGCTAGAGCCTGGTCCAATTAATACTTGATCTTCAATTGTAATACCACCTAAATCCACAAATGTCACATTTTGATTAATAAAAATATCTTTGCCAAATGTGATATGCTTCCCGAAATCACTATAGAAAGGCTGCGATATTTTTACGGATGAATCAATCGTTTGTCCAGTAATTTTCTCTAAAAGCTGTAAAATCTCTTCATTAGAATAATATTGTGCATTCAACAACATTAACAATCGCTCATTATGCTGTTTTACCAAATGGATTTCTTCAAATAAAGGTGAATCCTTTACTATTTCTTTACCTACAATTTTCTGTTGTAACCTTATGTTTGGCATTTCCTTTCCCTCCCCTTACGTATTCATTAAGTTTTCACTATCCAAATTATACCTGAATCGTTTATACTTAACTAATACCAATAAAGCATGCATAACTATTCTTTTTAGTTATGGGAAGGAATGTTAAATGGAACTTCGTGTGTTAACTTATTTTTTAACCGTTGCAAGAGAAAAAACAATTAGTAAAGCTGCTGAAGTCTTACATCTGTCTCAGCCGACTCTTTCAAAACAATTAAAAGAATTAGAAGAAGAGTTAGGTGTTACATTATTTATTAGGGGAAATCGATGTATCACATTGACGGAAGATGGGATCTATTTAATGAATAGAGGAAAAGAAATTCTATCTTTAGTTGAGTCAACAACAACAAATCTTATTAAAAATGAAGTCATTAGCGGACAAATAACGATTGGCGGTGGAGAAACCAAAGCTTTTGAGTTTCTTGCTCGTATTTTGCATGAACTTAGGGACAACTATCCAGAAATTAACATCCACCTTTATAGTGGGAATGCAGATGATGTATTGGAAAAAATTGATAAGGGACTATTAGATTTTGGACTCGTTATCGACCCAGTAGAAAAGCAGAAATACGAATATATACGGCTGCCTTTAGTTGATAATTGGGGGATTTTAGTCAATAACTCGCATCCGTTAGCGAACCAAAAAACAGTCCAACCAAAAGATATTCAACATACCCCTTTACTCATTTCAAATCAATCATTCGTTGATAATCAGCTGTCGGAATGGTTTGGAGGAAATATAGAACATCTAAATGTCGTTGGCACATATAACCTGCTTTATAATGCCTCGTTATTGGCAAAAGAAGGTGTCGCAAGCGTCCTTTGCATTGATGGTATTGTGAATACGGCTAATACAAACCTAACTTTTATTCCCTTTTCACCACCATTAACCGCAAATATCAACATTGTTTGGAAGAAAGATCAAATCTTTTCAAGTGCTTCAAAAGAATTTTTACGCTTGCTGAAGTTGGTTTAATTGAATCTACTTATTAAATAATCAGTTCAATACTTTAACACATTTTTTTGCTTACATGAATTTAATTTTGAGAATGTAAAATAAATACAAAAAATATATCACTCTCTTTTCTATAAGAATGAAAAACAGTTATAACTACCCTTTTTAAAGGATTTTATAACTGTTTTTTACTTTTACTAAAAATAGAGAAGGAACGTTTAAAGGATTTTCATTACCTTCTATTTAATTTGAAGTACTTTAACTAGTACTGTAATTATCGTAGTGTTGTAAACACATCTTTTTTCACTACGGAATTAGCTGTTGCAAAACTGAGAATCAGACCTAGTGTGCCTACTATCCTCATTGCCAAACAGACCGTAAAAAATCAGATTGAACTATGAATGGCAACGTCAAATAAATGAAAAGAGCAATAAAAAAATCACATACCCGATAACTTTTCCACTATAATGACTATCTTAGAGGTTAGGCTATCTTATTCTCAGTATTTGTAAGATTTTTATTTGCTGGATCTAATATAGCTTTTGGTAACTTTGCTTCACGAGCAGCCGTTTTCCATAATTCATTGTTCACCTCGATCTTACAATTAATTTCAGCTATTATTTCCGAAGTATATTTTTTTATAATGATTGAATAGTTTTTCACATGATGGGTCAAATTCAAATAATTATCACTATCTTCTTTATAATCAATCACCATTTCACAAATAACAGAAGACATTCATCAACTTATATAATTGGTAAAAACATTCCCATAGGAAGTTCTTCAAAATTCTCTTTATCCTCAATAACCTTGTTTCTAATATCTTCAACTGTAAGATTATCATAGATTTTTCTGTATTCTATCGGAATTTCCAGTTTGAGATTATTTTTTTTATAAAATTTTTCTAACTCTGAAACACAAGCTATGGAGTCACATATAAATATATACTTATATGAATTATTAATAACCTCGTACATAGTATAGACTACTGTTGAAGGAACTCCACCTGTTCCTAACACTAAATAGCGAACTAAATGGACTTTAGCTACTACATCAGAATCAAAAGGGATATAAAAAGATTCTTCAGCAGCTTTCAAAAAATGCTTTTGTTGATATACTTTCAACCCAGCTCTTGTTAACTCCACTATATTCACTTTTTCAAAGTCGGTTGATTCTGGGTAAACAATATCTTCTATTTTTAACTTTACAAATATTGGTGATCCATTGCGTAATGCTTTTTCTATATTTAAAATAGAATCTAAAAACTGTTTTCCTCTTTTATTATTCTGCATTTCGGATTTCATCAACTTAGATTCCCATTTTCCCTCCATACATATCCACCTTTCTAATTCAAAAAGAAAAATAAAGCGCTTACGATGATGTTAACACATCACACTTATTCTTACAATAAGAATAAATTTTTCAATTCATTTTTGGAATAGATATTTACTTTTCATTAAAGGAAGTACGACTTAAAGAGGTAGCTCCATCTATTTGTCATTTTATAATTAATCGTGGTCAGTCCTCTTGGTCAACCAAAAAACAGGTGCTAAAAACGTCTTATGATCCTCTACAGATCAACGTTTCTAGCACCTATTTTAAAAAATAAATGGAGACGGCGGGAGTAAAAAGACTAATACGAACTAGTGTGAATACGCACTAACGTATACCTTTTTCGTTCCTTTTTGATTTTCTCAATATGAAGCAATCTGAATAAATGAAAACCGGATGGCATTTAAAATGGCATTTAATGCAAAAAAATAGACAGTAGAAACGCTGTACAAACCTCTGTACATCAACGTTTCTACTGTCTGTCTCCATAAAATAAATGGAGACGGCGGGAGTCGAACCCGCGTCCAAACACATTGCCACTTAAACTTCTACGTTCATAGTCATACTATTTTAAGGCTTCGCTGAAGTTCATGCCGCATAACTGGCCCAAACTCTCGCTAGTCTGATGATCTCTTCTACATTTTACAGACGGAAAAATCTAGCGTATCCCACTTAATTTGAGACCCTTACCCGAGCACATGGGCGATGCCGGGAGGATCTTCACCCGCTGTTTTTACGCAGCTAGAGCGAAAGTATTGTTTGTGTTTTTAGCAGTTATATTTAACTGTAACGTTTTTACGTAGACGTAACCTACGAAACGCGATTCAAGCTCAACTATGCCTGTCGAATCCGTAACGTCCCCGTTAAGATTAAATAGCATAATATACGCTTTTGTTAGTATAACATATTTATCTTAGTTTTTAAAGGCTCAAGTGTTGATTAACCACCTTTCCTTTGCAACTGGATAACACTTTTTAAACAAGTTTTCAGATCAAAAGAATTAATGTCCAGTTCCAAACGTATTAACCAAAATCGTACCAATCACAATAAAACCAATACCGATCACGGTTGGGGTATTGATTTGTTCTTTCCAATAAACAACTGAAAAAATTGTGATTAAGATGATTCCAACTGCTCCCCAAAGTGCATACGCTACATTTAATGGCATATATTTGATTGCCTTAGATAAGCTATAAAAACAAACAACGTACGCAATCAAGCATTCCACGGATGGCAATAGCTTACTGAAACCGTCAGTTGCTTTTAACAAATTTGTCGCGATGACCTCGCTTATTATGGCGATAAAAAGATATAAATACCCGATCAAACTTTTTCCCTCCTCGTATAATACCTAAATCATTATAGCAAAATTTCAACTAAATTAAACGTAGTTTTTTTAACCAATTTACAGAATTTTTTAAATAAAAAAACATCAACAGATTTAATTGTTCAAAATCCATTGATGATTTATCTTTATTTTATTAATTTTTTCAAAATCAAGGTTCAACGTAGCAATTAAGCATCCAATTGATACCAAATTTATCAACGACCATCCCATATTTTTTTGACCAGAATGTTTCTCCAAGCGGCATGGTTACTTTTCCCTCTTCAGCCAGTCGATTGAAAATCCGATCAATTTTAGCTTCATCTTCTGTGCTTATTACTAAGGATACATTATTTCCTTCAATAAATGTTAATCCCATTCCATCTGGCACATCAGAGAACATAACAGGTACACCTTCGATTGTCATTGACGCATTGATAATCAAATCTTTCCACGCCTCAGGTGTTGGGTGTTCAGGATCTTCTGGTGCATCCGCAAAAGTCATGATTCCATCGTTTTTCACCTCGAACACAGTTTCATAAAAAGCAATTGCAGTAGCCGCTTCGTTTTTAAAATTTAAATAGACTTCTAACATGATCGTCATCCTCTCAAGCTATTTTGATTAATTATCTCACGACAAAATAGATTAAGCGAAAGGAATGCTCATATTTCAATCAAAGATTGTATTTTTCAACAGGGTCGCAACAAGTTTTTCCAAATACATTTGATCCACCTCATCATAGCCATCTGTTACTGAACTATCTAGATCTAAAACACCTAATAACTGCCCATCTTTAATCATAGGCACAACAATCTCAGAACGAGCTGCCGAATCACAAGAGATATAGTTTTTATGTTTTTTTACATCTTCAACGATTAATGTTTCACGTTTCTCGGCTGATTCACCACAGACACCTTTTCCCATTGTGATGCGAGTACAAGAAACCTTTCCTTGAAATGGACCTAAAACTAATTCTTTACCATCAAATAAATAATAACCAGCAAAAACAGTATTAGCTAATGCATCAGCTAACAAAGCCGATGAATTGGCAAGATTAGCAATTTTATCATGTTCGATTTCAATAATAGCTGCTTGTTGCTGTATCAACAGCTGATATGCAGCTGACTTTTCCTCTTTCGTATTCCACATTGTTTAGTCACCCTCTTTTCTATAGTTAAAAATAGCCAATTTAGTTCATATTTTTTTATTATAGCATACCTTATTTAAAACCAGTTTTTTCAAATTTACAGTTACGCAACCTTGTTCTCTTGAACAAGAATGTCTCCTTGGCTTATCTGCTTACAAGCCCACTTTCCTGTAGTCCTGTTATTTCTCTTCAAAAAATAATGACAGTAAGCTTATTATTTTGTCAATGCTTTGTTTTTTAATTAAGAAAGATATTCATACTCTTCATAACAAGTTCAAACGATTTCACATTTTCTTCAACCTTTTTTATGTTTGATTTAATCTATTAAGGTTATAGTTTAATCATAGTAAACAACCAATATATTTTGTGGATGAACGTGGTGTTAAAACTCTTTGAGGACTAACGGATGTTTATTCTCGACCCGATGAGGTGTAGGTTCGAATCCTACCGTCCACGTACGTGCAGTTTTTGCACTTGATCATACAATTATTGACTAAGAAAGGACAGATGTTTCATGACAAAATTTTTAGTTACAGGTGCAACGTTATCGGCGATTACTCTAGCTGCGTATTCTTTTTTAAAGTATATGCCAAAACATCAACATGATTATGGCAAACTATAACAAAAAAGTTGTCTTGAACTGAGAATGTTCAAGACAACTTTTTTGTTATACAATTTGATGGTTTCCTTACAAGACTTAGCGACTCAATTTATTTAAACACCAAATGGTATTCTCCTTCTTCTGCATTATCTAAATATTGATATAAAATCAGTTCCATAATTGCTAACATTGAAATATGCGAAGTAATTTCCATTTTATTCAAAAAAAGTTCGTCTGTAAATATATAAAAATTAACATCACTCATATTTTGAACGACATTATTATCTGCTCCTGTGATCGAAACTAGTAGAGGGTGTGTCGTATTCTTTAAACGCTGAATCAATTGAATCCACTCTTCGTCTTTTCCTTGATAGGTCAAAATCAACACCAGGTCTTCGGTCTTGATTTGCTTTTGAACAACAGCCCGCATCGCTTGATCTTCCGGAAAGACAACTAAAAAGCCAGCAGCAACAAATAAATACTTCACATACTGCATTAGTTGCTTATTCATGCCTTTAGCAAATAGATAGATTATTGGTTTTCCCTTTAAATATTCCCCAACTTTGACTAAACTATTTTTGTCGATCACCCGAACTGATTCATTAATATTTTTTAAATACTCTTCTCGGTAATCTTTTTGAGAAACAACAAAAGGACTGACTTTTTCCTCTTTTTTTTGATTTAAAAGCGTATATTTGACAACCGTTGTAAATTCACTATATCCTGAAAAACCAATTTTTCTAACAAATCGAAGAAAGGTAGTGGTGGAGACAAAACAGTCATCCGCCACTTCACGAATACTTTTATTTTTAATTTCATTTAGGTTTTTCACAACATAGTCAAACAGTAGGTGCTCATTTTTCGTTAACTCTGAAACGTGAGGGTTCACTACTTCAAAAAAGTCCATCTTCTTCCCTCCTAGCTGTTTTTAGGAATACTTTGCGCAATACAATGAATATTTCCACCACCTAGTAGGATTTCACGGGCAGGAACACCAATAATTTTGCGATTTGGGTATATTTTTTCTAATAATATTTTTGCGGCTTGATCATTTTTGTCATTAAATAACGGATAAATTATACCCCCATTTGCTGTGTAATAACTAACATACGTCGCAGTCAGTCGGTCTCCTGGAAAACGCGGCAGCATACCATTAACTGGATCCACTCCTTGGCTTTCTTCTGTCGTGATATACATCGGTTCTGGCATCAGCATTTTATGAATGATCAGCGTTCTACCTTTGGCATCCGTTTCCTTTTGTAATTGCTCATAAGCAGTTTTTGAAATTTCGTATTGAGGATCGTTACGATCATTTGTCCATGTTAGGACGATTTCACCAGGTCGAACAATATTTAGCATATTATCGATATCGCCATTCGTTTCATCCAAAAAAAAGCCTTGCTTTAGCCAAATGATTTTTTCTACATTGCAGTATTTCCTTAGAACTTCTTCGATTTCCTCTTTAGAAAGTTTACCATTTCTACCTTCTGAAAGTAAAACTTCTTCTGTTGTATACAATGTTCCATCACCATCAAAATGAACAGAGCAACCTTCTAAAATAAAATCCTTCAAAGAATAGTAGTCCATGCGATTAAATTCGCACAGTTTTTCGGCAACCAAATCATCTTGATCCCAAGGAAAATATAGTCCGTCTAATAAGCCACCCCAAGCATTAAAGCGCCAATCTACTCCACGCACTTCGCCGTTTTTATTTGTTACATAAATTGGTCCATAATCTTTGATCCAAGCATCATTATTACTCATTTCCATCACTCGAATCGATTCTGGCAAGGATTGACGTGCATTTTTGTACTGCTTTTCGGAGACCAACATGGTTACTGGTTCAAATAGCGCGATTGCTTGCGCAACTTTCGCATAGGCTGCTTGCGCTGGTTTGCCGCCATTACGCCAATTATCCGCTCGTTCAGGCCAAATCATATAGGTTTCTTCATGTAACCCAAATTCTCCTGGTACAAAAAAACCGTCCGCTTTAGGATTGCTAGATGTTAATTTCATGTATACCGTACTCCTTTTTTTGCTTATTGGTCTGTTATCCGTTATTTCTACGTCTGCTTCGCTTCCTAAAATAGAGATGATCTTCAACTCTATTGAAATAGTTTTTTTGTTTCTGTATGTAAGCGATATATTTTTAATATATCAGAAAGAAAGAGCAGAAACTAGCTTTTGCCTCTACTCTTTCTTTCAAACTAATCAGTAATAATCGTACCGGTCTCTTTTGATAATAAGTTTTTGATGTTTTCTAAGGAGGTAATTACTGCTTTGCCCTTTGGATTTTCTTTAATGAAGGATATTGCTGCTTGAACTTTAGGCAACATGCTGCCTGGTGCAAATTGATCTTCTTGAATGTATTTTTCCATATCAGCAACTGAGACATTGGTTAAATCGGATTGATTTGGTTGATTGAAGTTGATACTAACATGAGCTACACCTGTCAAAATCACTAACATATCTGCTTGAACTAGCGCTGCTATTTTCTCAGAGGCAAAATCCTTGTCTATCACAGCTTCTACCCCTTGATACGTACCATTTTTCAAAATAACTGGAATCCCTCCTCCGCCACCTGCAATTGTTACAATACCATTTTCTACTAGTTGTTGAATGACTGGATATTCAACAATATCAATTGGTTTTGGTGAAGGGACGACTTTACGAAAACCACGACCGGCATCTTCTATATAGGTTGCAGATGTTTGTTTTTTTTCAGCTTCCATTTCTTGTTTACTTAAAAAGGGACCAATAGGTTTACTTGGTGCTTGAAATGACGGATCTGTTTCACTGACAACAACTTGGGTTAACAGTGTCGCTGCATTTTTTGAAATATGTCTTTTTTTCAGCTCGTCTACTAAAGCATTTTCCAACCAGTAGCCAATACTTCCTTGGGTCATCGCGACTGCTGTATCAATAGGCATTGCTGGATTTTTTGCAGTTGCTCCTAATTGCTGCTGTAATAATAAATTGCCAACTTGTGGTCCATTTCCGTGCGTGATGATCAGTTCATGCCCTGCTTCAATAAAATCAGCTAAATAATAAGCTGTTTGAGCTAACGCTTTTTGTTGGCCTTTGGCACTCGGATCTGTTGTGAGGATGGCATTTCCTCCCAAAGCCACTACAATACGTTTTTTCATCTATTCCACCTCATTTTGGTACTTGTTGGGTAATGCAGTGAATATTACCGCCGCCTAAAAGAATCTCCCTTGCAGGCACACCAATAACTTTTCTATCAGGATATAATTTTTGCAATAGATCAATGGCTTTCTCATCGTTTGGATCATCAAATAAAGGCAAAACGATTCCGCCATTCGCTGTATAATAATTTGCGTAACTAGCAGCTAAACGGTCGCCATTTTCTCTAGGTAACGTTCCAGCTACTGCATCCACACCTAAGCTTTCTTCTTCTGTAATCAAGATTGGTTTAGGCACATATAATTTATGGACAACTAACTTGCGACCATGAGCATCCGTTTCATTTTCTAAAATGTCTAAACATTCTTTAGAAATTTCATATTGCGGATCATTCTTATCATCTGTCCACGCCAGCACAACTTCTCCTGGTTTGACAAAATTAACGATATTATCGACATGTCCATTTGTTTCATCTAAATAAATGCCGCGTTTTAGCCAAATGATTTTTTCTAGTGAAAGATATTCTTTTAGCACTTGTTCGATTTGTTCTTTGGAAAGTTGTGCATTACGGCCTTCTGAAAGTAAACATTCTTCTGTTGTGATCAATGTTCCTTCACCATCAACATGGATCGATCCGCCTTCTAAGACAAAATCATTTAAGCGATAACGGTCAAACCACTCCACTTCACAAATTTTTTGAGCCACTTGATCATCTTTATCCCAAGGAAAATATAAACCGTCTACCAAGCCTCCCCACGAATTAAAGGTCCAGTCTACCCCACGAATTTCGCCTGCGTCATTTTTGACAAAGGTCGGACCACAGTCTCTGACCCAAGCATCATCATTGGCGATTTCAACGACGCGGACATTTTCTGGCAGCATATGACGTGCATTATCATATTGTTCTGCCGATACGCCTACGGTTACGGGTTCGAACTCACTGATGGCAACGGCTACATCTACAAATGTTTTTTGTGCAGGTTTGCCACCATTGCGCCAATTATCTGGACGTTCCGGCCATAAAATATAGACGCCTTGATGAGCTTCAAATTCTCCTGGCATGCGAAAACCGTCTTTTTTAGGTGAACTATCGATTGTTTTCATGTTCAAAACTCCTTTTATCTGGATTATTTTCTAGTTACTTTTTTGCATATTCTTTGTCCCCAAGGCGAATACAGATTTCGCCAATGATCGTTGCAGCAAGTGTTCCAATCAAAATCGGTATTTTCTCTGTAAACTCTGCACTTGATAATGGAACAATTGAGAAAAATAAAGTAATCACTAATAACGCTAATGGAATATACGCAATAATTTTTAATAAAACTGGTCCTCCAGGTACTTTAAACGGTCTTTCTTTATCAGGATCGATTTTACGTAATTTCAAGAAAGCTGGAAACATCATAATGTAGGAAAGCAATAATGCCACCACATTTAAGGCAAAGAAAGCCCAAAAGATATTTTCATTTGGAATAAACGGTGCCGCAACTACTAGCACCGAAGCAACTATTCCGTTGACAATGGACGCACCGATGGGCATTTCATTTTTAGGATTTTCTTTTGCAAATACTTTTGGCATATCGTGATTTTTAGCAGCGTAAAAAGCGACATAGTTCACGCCGAGTGCCCAAGAAATCAGATTTGCGGCTAATGTATACATAAACAGTAAACCAATAATAATCACAAATGGATTGATACCACCAACTAATAAGATAAAACTATCGATCAAGCCACCTGATGTCGACAATTGATCTGCGGGTACTGCTGCTCCCATGCCAAATGCAGCAAATAAATAGAAGAACGCAATTAATACACCGCCCCAAATGATTGCTTGAGGAATTTGTTTTTTGGGATTTTCCATATCACTCGCTAAGGTTGTCACTACTTCAAAGCCTAAAAAGTTGAATAAAATCACTGAAATGAAACTTAAACTTTCCAAATCAAAAGTAGGTAATAAGGCTTTACCAGAAAAATCATTGGCCATCCCTTTCGTCACTGCATGATAGATACCTAGTACACCCAAACAAACCATGATTGCAACTTTAGCAAAAGCAGCAATATTCAAAATCCATTTACTATCGCTCACAGGATAACAACTAATAAGTGTAACAGCCCAAATAAAGACTAATTGACCTACAATTAGTAGAGGCGTTCCTACTGTTAAGTCAAAAATCTGTGTCATCACTTCTGTAAAAAGAACGGCTAAACTGGCCATCCAAATTGGAAAATTGATCCAATAAAACCAAGCTACCCGAGCACCCCAACGACGCCCAAAGGCCATCTTTACCCAGTCATAAATACCACCATCTCCAGTGTAAGTCGTTCCAAGCTCAGCTGAGATCAAACCATAAGGCAAGAAGAAGAGAATGAGTAAGATTCCCCACCAAAAAAATTGTGATGAACCGATTGCAGCGGCAGGAGCAGCAGATTCCACAACAAGTATGACAACGACTGCCATCAGAACTGCGTCAAACAACCGAAATTTCTTTTTTTCTTTCATGTTTTGTATGCACCTTTCATTAAAGAAATGGAAATAGAAGCAGAAACCTTTCACTATTGCTATATTCTACTTCTATTCCACCCTTTATCCAAAATCACTTAGCGACTACAGCGTTTCTTAACATCAATTCAAATTCTGCATCATAATACTCACCAACTGCTTCACTTGCATAATCTAAATATGGATTCATGAAATAAACCAATAAAGAACGCATCGCCGTTAACCGATTTTCAGCTTCATCTAAAACGACTGAATAAGGAGCATCTAACACTTCATCCGTCACTTCTTCGCCTCTCGTTGCAGGTAAGCAATGTAAGAATTTAACATGAGGTGCCGCCATATCGATCAAGGCTTGATTTACTTGATATTTTGGATAGAAAGTCGCCATTCGTTCTTCCTCTGATAGTTCAGCTTCATATAAACCGTACCAAACATCAGTATAAATAAAATCAGCATCTTTCAGCGCTTCTTCAGCATTTTCAGTGATCAACACACTACCGCCAGAAAGTTCGGCATTTTTTTGTCCGATGGCTAACGTTTCATCTTTGATTTGGAAACCTTTTGGCCCGAATTGAACAAAATCCATCCCCATTTTTGTTGCCATAAACATTGTAGAAACACAGACTTGAGTTGCATCTCCAACAAAGACAATTTTACAATCACTTAGTGTTTTCCCTGCTGGTAAGTGTTCGGTCATTGTAATGATATCGCCCAATTCTTGTGTAGGATGGTTATAATCACTCATACCATTAATAACTGGAATCGTCGCATCTTTCGCTAGCTCAACAATTGTTTGATGACGTTCGACACGGGCCATTAAAATATCTACTAAACGAGATAACACCCGAGCAGTGTCCCCTAATGATTCATGACCACCTAATTGAATTTGTCCTGGCGCTAGATATTGCGCATGCCCACCTAATTGGGTCATGGCTGTTTCAAATGATACTCTGGTACGAGTTGACGATTGTTCAAAGATCATTCCTAAGGTTTTATCTTTTAAAAGTGGCGGATAGTAGCCATTTTTAATTGATTCTTTTAATTTTAAAGCCAGTTGGATCATAAAATCGATTTCCGCTTTCGTAAAATCATTTGTATCGACAAAGTCTCTTTTTTTCATCATTTCTTCCACCAATCCATTTTGATTTTTTATTGTCGGATTCCTCGAGTTTTCCTTTTGACGAGTTAAGCATACATCGAAGTTCGTTCTTTTTGAAGCGGTTTTCAAACTCTTGATGAAGAGAAAAGCAGCTTGTATTTTGTTCCATTTTGCGTAACAGGTTACGAACATTTCAAAAAAGCTGAAATCGCACCAAAGGGTACAATTCCAGCTTTTCAACAATTTTAATTTATTCTGTTGTCTTTCTTTCTCGAATAAAACTACTTGAACCAACCATTAAACAGATTAATCCGACAATTAATGAAGCTAAACCATTTGATAAAAAATGATCAAAATAATCATTTAGATTAGAATAAATTCCCGTAAGTAAACCTGTTAAATAGCTGCCAAACATTGAAAGAAAAGCTACTAAAGAAAATGCAAGAAAATTATTTAACTTACAGATAGTAGCAGTAACAATAACGAACCAAATAATTACTAACCAAATAATTGCTAACGGGATACCGCGATCAATAAGCCAGTGAGTTTGGTTCATTTGCGAATAATAAAGTGAATATTGAATACTTGCTAGTAAGGGAATCAATAACAAACTTAAAGAGATAAAAGCCTTTAATAGTTTTCTTTCCGTTGATTTATACAAAGTAATGCCAGCAGCCGATACATAGATCAAACTGCTTGTTACAATTAGCGACCAAGATAAGCGACCAGAAACGAGCAGATCAATTAACAAACAAATCCCCGCACTGGCTACACTTAGAATAGCTAAAGTCGTATATACATATTGATATACTCTATTTTTCCTTAATTCTATCATTACATTTTTATCTCCTTTCAATAGATTATCCAAAGAAATTTCATAAATAGTACTCAATGCAATGATGTTTTCTATATCAGGATAGCTTTTACCTGTTTCCCAATTCGAGATAGCTTGTCTCGATATAAAAAGTTTTTTTGCAACCTCTTCTTGAGTCATGTTCAATTCTTTCCGTCGTAATTGTAGTTGCTCACCAATGTTCATATTTTCCTCCTTCTGAATACAGACTAATGCTCTTTCTATCATTGTACCAGAAAGTATTACTTGTAAAAGACTAAGTTAGGGATGCAATAAACTGTTGCATCCTTGATTTAATAGGCTTTGATGAGAAAAAAAAAA
>NZ_JXLC01000021.1:0-72320 GCF_001886225.1 Enterococcus silesiacus
GTGTTTCTTCTGCACCAGGTATTGGGTTTCCGTTTGGATCCGTCGGTATGATATTACCTGTTACTTTGCTACTGTACCAGACTGTTATAGTACCTTCATTCTGAGATATTGTATCTGATATAACATTATTGACAGAGCGTTCATTATAAGTCATTTCAGACTTGGGTTTTCCATTCAACGTATTAGGAGCCGCAGCAAATGAATATAACCATTTATCTCCTAAAGTCATATCCTTTCCGATATATTGATTTTGTTTTAATATTTCTAATGAATCTTTGTCTTTATATTCAACAGTAACTGGTTTTCCAGTTATTGATACGCGGGACACACCAGAACCAATTCTTTTTTCAGCAGGCATGGAAGGTGGAAATGTGCTTGAATCTACATTGTCGCTATTGTAATCATTGTCCTTCGGAAAATCAAAAGTAGCTTTAAGATAATCTTGATCAGAGAGTTTAATTGTTGATAATAGTTCTCCATCAATACTAATTTTATCTGTCATCACAACTAATTCCTGAGACGGAATTCCACCAAAGTACGAATCTAAATTAACGTAAAACTGATCTTTATTTAATGAAATTTTGCCAATCTTATCTCCAATTTTATAGTCAAGATTCGCACTAACTTGTGAACTATCCAAAACGGGACCCTTACCATCCCTATCTTTAAAATATGAAAGAGCAATATATTTGTCTACCAGTAAATAAGATCCCTTTACAGCTCCCTCGTTCTTTCCAACTAACACTTCAACAAAACTTCCGTCTTTTCCTGTCTCCACATAACCAATAGTTTTTTCTTCTGTAGGTTTTTCATCCGATAAGGTACTAGGAGCTAAATCACCAGTTGAATCATCTGATACTTGTTCTGTTGCTACAGGTTCTTTATCAGAGGCCGCAACAGGCTGTCCACTTATTATGATTGCCCCACTAATTCCTAGAAATAGTAATGACCCATAAACCCATTCTTTTTTCGATTTAACATGCTGTTTAGGTTCACTCTTTACTAAATCATGTTGTTGTTTTTTCATTATGATCCTCCTCTTAGAATGGTAACAATTTTATAAGATGTTTAAATCTTTGTTACACTAGTTAAACTTTACTGGATTTTTATGTTCGATTTGTTTAAATTTTACTTATTTCCAAACAAACCATCAATTTCAAAAACATATATCACATGATGAAAATACCGTCTAAAACGATCATTGTTCTTTCGGTGTATTCTATTTACAGTAAAGGTATAACATAACAAAAACAAAGTTAATCAAGTCTTTTATCTATAAATAAAAGATTGCATGTAGTAAGGATACGAGGTTATTTTTACTAACCTATCATTGGTCTAGCTTGAAGTTTTATGTTTATCGCTTTTAATTACAGCTTATCCTACTACATTCTAACTACCACTCTTTTTGAATTTAAAACCTTCTTATTCATTCGTACCTCTATTTTTTATAACTAGCTCAAAATCAGCTATAATTACTAAACGGATCATCATTTTCTTTTTCCCGTAAAAAGAAACAAACAAATTTATTTCTACTTGTCGTTGTTAAAAAATCCGTTGGCAGCAAAGTTAGGACAAAGAATAGCAAGCCGATAGCATAGCCTAGAAATGCAATTAACACGCTTCCTGATTGTGCTTGCTGTGTGTAGACTTGATTATCAAGATTCGATAGCATTGAAATACTCTGGACACCTTGATTTAAGTTCGTATAACTCGATGCCGTTGCTATAATCCAAAATACTAAAAAGCCTCTCCCTCTTAACCCTGCATCTCGATATCTGCGAACTGCTAAAGCAGCACTAGGAATCAGTAATGCTAAGAACAGTAATAAGGTAACAATCAAATATATCAGCAGCCCTCCAATTACTTGCTCTTGATTCGCTCCTGATCTTACAACGGAAAAATAATTATAGGCAGAAGGACAATAAAGCAAATGACCGTTAAAATTGTTAAAATAAGCGTTACCCACCAATATCCCGCTCTAGTTGTTCGCCCTTTAAAGTCAAAATACCCTTTAAAAAAATCTCCTATTGCTTTTCCAAAAGTTACCTGGCCTTGAATTTGATGTATTTTTTTCATCTGCTCACTCCTGTCAAACTAGTTATGGTTGTTATTGTGATTATACTAACAAAATAACAGAATCTTCTTCTGCCCATCAAATCCTTCATACTTCTCATATCGTTAAAATGTGAAACACTCACTCCACCAATTCCGTTGAAAATAATGTACACTTAGGAAGCTCAACATACATAAGAATTATTCTAAATAATACTACATTTCGAAAAACAGAAATTTTGAAATGTTGTGCTTTTTCCCCAGTTTTCTATAATAAACACCACCTTTTTATTTTCAAAAAATAAATTACTATTTGTATACAAAAATATTAACATGATTATGCTAACTGTAACTGTCACTTTTAGTTAAATATTTTCGCCTTTTTTGATAAATAAATAGTCTCCACATCCTCAGGCACGCTTAAGGACGCAGAGACTATTTTGATAAAAGCTAAGAGTTGTTTTAATAATAATTTGCTGAATTCATTCTACTCGATATTAACCATTGTTTGCATCAAAAATCAATGTCCCATTGACGTAAACTTGGCTATCCGTCGTTTGAACAGATTCTGCTTTGCTTGCATCAAAAGATGCCACTTCTTTTCCATTATAGATCACTTTACCATTGCTGACAGCTAAAGAAGTAGTTATACCGTTTGATGTTGACGATGATGAAGAATAATTCTCACTATCACTAGAATAATTATAGTTGATCGTTGTCTGAGTATTTCCCTCTTCATTCTCAACTTCTTTTTCATCCTTCCCATTATCATCTGAGTAAGAACCTGAGTATGAACCTGTGTTAAAGTTATCAAACTTATACTCAGTATAAGTTGGCGTTTCTGATCCTGCTATGGTTGTTTCATAGCCTTGTGTTGGGGCATCCATTGTTGGCTGTTCCGTTGTTTGTACCCCTCCTAAGAAAAATGGTGTTAGTGATGCAAATAGTAAATTGTTCATCATGATAAATACGCTCCTTAATAAAATTTTTTATTGCCTTTCAGCAACAGAAGCTAGTGTATCACTTTTTTTAATAACAAAAAAAACATATAAATAACAAAATATAGTGAAATATTACAAGTGAACCCTTCACTTTTTAGTCATTTAATCATAAAAAAATTATTTATTTCCATTCCTCCATTCTCACTAAATCACTCTTATCCCTTATAAATTCCCTGAATTTATCAATCAAAAATAACTACTAATATATGTACTAGTTTTATATTTCATATAATACAATATCATTTCGCTTCAAGTCAGATCAACTATTTTTTAAACATCAATAACACTATTGTGTGTATTTTTAATACAAAAGATGATCAGTGAGTCGAACTTACAAAAAGAAAAATTCCATTTAGATAATATAAAACGTATTAAATAGTAGAACAGAGTACTTTTTAACGTCTAAACTTGTCGCTTATCTCCATTCTCATATCTTACTATTAATTTGCGTTATGTTTACCAAAAATAACTAACTTCCAGAGACTTTTCAGTTTTGAATATAGAAAAAAGTACCTTCTTTCGAAGATACTTTCGTATACTTTAATCATAACAACTATTCAGTAACTGTGCTCATTATTTGTTATAACATCATTTACTACAACAACCGTTATAGAACAGACACTCCACTTATTATAAAGCAATTAAGCCTGTTCATACATTAAGCATTCATTTCTTAAATTGCTACTTCTTCGGTTCGTCCTCATCCATTTTCAGAACAGCCATGAAGGCTTCTTGCGGAACTTCAACAGAACCAACTTGTTTCATCCGTTTTTTACCATCTTTTTGCTTTTCTAATAACTTACGTTTACGTGAGATATCCCCACCATAACACTTAGCCAAAACATTTTTGCGCAATGCTTTGATGGTTGAACGTGCTGTAATCTTTTGGCCAATCGCAGCTTGGACTGGTACTTCAAATTGTTGTCGAGGAATTAATTTTTTCAACTTCTCAACAATCACTTTTCCACGTTCAAAAGCAAAATCTTTATGCACGATAAAGCTCAATGCATCGACTTTTTCTGAATTTAACAGAATATCCATCTTAGACAGATTGCTCTTACGATAGCCGATCATTTCATAGTCCAATGACGCATAGCCTTTAGTACCAGACTTCAAACGGTCAAAGAAATCATAAACAATCTCTGATAACGGCATATCATAAATAACATTTACTCGGTATTCATCCAAATAATCCATCGTGACAAATTCACCACGTTTACGTTGTGAGATTTCCATAACAGCTCCAACATATTCATTTGGCACCATAATCGTTGCTTTAACGTATGGTTCTTCCACAAAGTCAACAGAGCTTTGGTCTGGGAATTCAGCTGGATTATCAACCACAATTTTCGTACCATCGGTCTTTGTTACATGATAAATTACGGAAGGAGCCGTCGTGATCAAGTCAAGATTAAATTCTCGTTCTAAACGTTCTTGGATAACATCCATATGCAACAAACCTAAAAATCCACAACGATAACCAAAACCTAATGCTTGAGATGATTCCGCTTCAAACTGTAATGCCGCATCATTCAGCTGTAATTTTTCCAATGCTTCACGCAACTCAACATAACGTGAATTGTCGATTGGATACAGTCCACAGTATACCATTGGATTCATTTTACGATAGCCAGCTAATGCTTCTTTAGCAGGATTATTCGCTAATGTGACAGTATCCCCTACTTGCGTATCACGAACTGTCTTGATAGCAGCTGTAATGTAGCCCACATCGCCGACCATTAAAAAGTCACGACTGATCGGCTTTGGTGAGAAGATCCCAACATCTGTCACTTCAAAGGTTTTATTATTATTCATCATCATGATCTTATCACCAGGCTTGACAACACCATCCATGATCCGTACATTCAAAATAACCCCACGATAACTGTCATAAACAGAATCAAAAATCAACGCTTTCAAAGGTGCTTCAAGATCACCTGTCGGCGCTGGAACCAAATCAACGATTTGTTCTAAAATGTCTTCGATTCCGATCCCCGCTTTAGCACTTGCTAAAACAGCATCACTAGCATCAATCCCGATTACATCCTCGATTTCTGTGCGGACACGCTCTGGATCTGCTGCAGGTAAATCGATTTTATTGATCACTGGAATAATTTCCAAATCATTATCTAACGCTAAATAAACATTCGCCAAGGTTTGTGCTTCGATCCCTTGAGCCGCATCAACAACTAAAATAGCCCCTTCACAAGCCGCTAAGCTTCTTGATACTTCATAAGTAAAATCGACATGTCCAGGCGTATCGATCAAATGAAAAATATAATCTTCGCCATCTTTTGCTGTATACGTTAATTCAACAGCATTCAGTTTGATTGTAATCCCACGTTCACGCTCTAAATCCATGGCATCAAGTAACTGGTCTTGCATTTCACGGTCAGAAACGGTTTCAGTCTTTTGTAAAATACGGTCAGCTAATGTAGATTTTCCGTGGTCAATATGAGCAATAATGGAAAAATTGCGAATTTTCTCTTGTCTTTGCTTCATTTCATTTATATTCATTAATAGTCCTCATTTCTTTTATGAAACGCTGAATGAGCTTGTGATTTCATCAAATCAACTAGTGTTGGCTCATCGCTCAGATCATTTTCAATCAGCACTTTCCATTATAGCAATTTTTTCGCCAGAATTAAAGAACTTTCCCATGTTTCATTCCCTATTAGCAGAATCGCTCTCCCGTTTAGATCAACTCATAGTCATTTGTAATATACTCAAGTCCGCTTTCTTGAACAATAAAAAAACCAGTTTGTGGAACATCAAGTTGAATTGTTTTTTCATAGGGTAATTTTAGTATACTACCTCGTAACACTCGCCCTAATAAACCATGGGACATAACGATAATATGTTGCTGCTTGACCGTTTTAATTTCTTCTAACCACTTGGTGCAGCGCAGCTGGACATCTTTATAGGTTTCGCCATTTGGTGATTTAAAATACCAGTTGAATTCGTTATACCCTTTGTCTTTCGTTTCTGCTATGATAGCTTGCCTATTTTTGCCGTTCCACGAGCCAATATTCACCTCTTTTAACTGCTCGTCTTTGATGAGGTTAATCACTTGTCGATCTAATGTTTCATAAATTATTTGAGCACTTTGCTTGGTTCGTCCGAGTGGGCTGTAGAAAAAGGCAATTTCTTGATCGTCAAACGTCCTTAATTTTTGCTTTAAAAGTAGTCCGTTTTCTTTTACCTGCCTTTTCCCAAGAGGAGTTAATGGTGAATCCAGAGTTCCCTGATAAATCCCCTGTCGATTATATTCTGTTTCTCCATGCCTAAGTAAATAAATTTTTTTCTTCAAAAAAACACCTCCAAAAAAAGCATACCATAAGCTTGTCTCAGCAAATATGCCTCTTTACCTTTTCTTAGAGAGATTTATTCCGTTTATTCCTATTTTTTTGATATACTGAGTATAGAAAAAATAATTGGAGATGGAAAAATGGACCAAAAAGAGTTCAGAGAAAGTTTAGAACTGAAAGCCGTTGATGAACAATACGTTGATCAGTTCAATGAATTATTGAGTTATGTGTTTCAATTTACAGAAGCTGATTTAGAAGAAAGCGGCTATGAAAGCAAAAAGGAATTAATCAAATCCAAACAGCCTATTTTAGAACAATCTAAAGTGTTCGGCTGGTTTCATGAAGATAAACTAATTTCACAAATTGCGATTTATCCATGTGAAGTGAATATTCACGGGACATTATTTAAAATGGGTGGCGTGACCGGTGTCGGTACCTATCCTGAATATGCCAATCATGGCTTAATGCAAGACTTGATTCATCTGGCCTTAAAAAATATGCGTCAAGATCGACAATGGATTTCTTATCTATATCCATACAGTATTCCCTACTATCGCAGAAAAGGCTGGGAGATCATGTCCGACAAGCTTTCTTTCAAAATCAGAGATACTCAACTGCCTAAACAAGTTGATGTCCCTGGTATGGTGGAACGAGTAAGTGTAGATCACGAAGATGTCTTTACAGTCTATGCAAAATTTGCTCGCCAAAATCATGGGGCTTTGATTCGCAGTGAATTTAACTGGGAAGAATATTGGCGCTTTGAAAATGAAGAGGAACGAACTGCTGCGGTTTATTATGGAGCAAATCAAGAACCTTTAGGTGTCCTTTTTTATTGGGTAGCGGAAGAAGTTTTTCATATCAAAGAAATGTTTTATATCAATCAGGAAGCTAGAAATGGCTTATGGAATTTCATTTCCGCACATTTTTCAATGGTTTATTGGGTTAAAGGGGACATTTACAAGAACGAACCATTAGCCTTTTTATTGGATGACAGCCAAATCAAAGAAACCATCGAACCTTACTTTATGGCGCGAATCGTGGATGTAAAAGAGTTGTTGCTGACGTATCCGTATGCCAGTACAGCCAAACCATTTCACTTTGTCGTAACGGATCCTGTCGCCGAATGGAACAATGGTGTGTTTAGTTTATTATGGGATGAAGATGATCAAGTATCTGTAACGGACGAACCGCTAGGACAGCCTGTGCATATTGATATTCAGACCTTAACTTGTTTGTTGATGAATTATCGTCGGCCAACTTATCTGCACCGAATCGAGCGTTTAGATACGGATAAGGAAACGTTGAATTCATTGGAACGAATTTTCCCTGATCAAGAAGCATACTTTAGCGATTACTTTTAATTAAATTACAAATGAATTACCTGTAATCGGCTTTTTTGTAAAAAATAAACATTATGATACTAACTTAGAGGTGAAAACATGAAACTATACTTTGCAGGACCAATGTTTGCAAAATCAGACTTACTTTACAATGAATTCTTAGTGAAAAAAATTCGTGAATTAGATCGTTCTCTTGAGGTTTATTTACCACAAGAAAATGGTGCAATCAATGATAAGGCCGCTTATGCGGATAGCAAGATGATTGCATTAGCAGATACCGAAAAAGTGCTTGAAAGTGATTTATTAGTGGCTGTTCTAGACGGTATTACGATTGATGCCGGTGTAGCCTCTGAAATTGGGGTTGCTTATGCTAAAAATATTCCAATAATCGGCTTATATACTGACACTCGCCAACAAGGTGCAGATAATCAAAAAAAATTAGCTGCTTTAGGTGATACGGCTGAAAATCAATTCCATTATCTTAACTTATATACAGTTGGTTTAGTAAAATTAAATGGATCAGTTGTAACAAATGAACAAGATTTCTTAGCCTTAATTAAGGAACAATTGAACAAATAAGTAAATTGCTCTTTATAATATATAAACATTGGAGGCTTTTATATGAAGTTAGAATTTGAGGATAAACAGGAAAAAGGTGCTTTTTACTTTTTACTCGTATTTGGTTTCATTACACTACTCGTAAATATCGTTAAAACCTTTGTCGTTCAACCAACAGAACAATATGTATTATTGACGTTTGAAATGATTGCAGGAATTGCTGTGATCTTCGTCCCATTTGTCTTTACTAAATTTACAGGATTAGTTTTTCCAAAAATGGTCCGACTGTATTATTGGTTTTTCATTTGGATTGCCGTGTTTCTTGGAACTGGTCTGCGCTTGATTATCGTGATACCATTCTGGGATAAAATTCTTCATGCTGTTAGCCCGATTTTATTGGTAGCTGTTGGCTATGCAATCATTGGGTATTGTTTGCGAGAATCGGATTTTTCTAAAATCAGTCCTTGGTTATTTATTATTATGGGCTTTGCGTTTGCAGGACTTTGCGGCGTTTTTTGGGAGTTCTGGGAATTCATTTGTGATTCTCTCGGTGATATGAATCTACAACGTTATATGACAGAAGCTGGACAGCCTTATGTTGGTCGTGAAGCATTGATGGATACGATGGGTGATTTATTTACAAATACGATTGGTGCACTAATTTTGACCGTTTATAGCTTTACTCAACGACATAAACCTGAGTATTTTAAGGCGTATGCATTTAGAAAAATAAATAAATAAAATAGAAAAACGACAACTTTTGACTCACTAAAGTTGCCGTTTTTCTATTTTTTATTCTACTTCTAACTCAACTGAAATATTCCCTCTTGTCGCTTTTGAATAAGGACATACTTCATGGGCTGCCTTTACTAATTCTTCTGCTGTTTTGCGATCAACGTCATCAATTTTTACAGACAAAACAACGCCCACTTGAAAACCAGACTGTTCACCACTGAATAATGACACCGTTGCTTTTACCGTGCTTTTTGATGTGATTTTTTGTTTCGCCATCACAAGTTCTAAAGCACTATTGAAACAAGAGCTGTAAGCTGCCGCAAATAATTGTTCTGGATTTGTTTTATTTTCTTGATGAGGACCAGGAGAGGTTACTTGATAACTAAATGATTTATCTGGTGAAAAAACTTCCCCTTCTCTTCCGCCTGTATTAATGATTGTTGTTGAATAGATTTTTTTCATGATTCATTCCTCCATTTCTTATTTTCACACTATATCGTACAATTAAATTGTACACAATATTTATTCGAATGTACAATACTATGCTTCATAAACTTTACTATGCTTCATAAACTTTATAAAAAAGACTTTGAAAATCGAATCATTTTCAAAGTCTAGTTTCTATATATTAATTGTTGATTTCACTAATTTGTTTGCTTAATGAGTTAATTTGTTCGATTAAAGAAAAATAATCTTTTTCATTAAAATCCAGTTGAGTTAAGCAGCCTTCTACTTGATCATAAATTTCAGTTTCCAACTGAATTGCTTTTTCTGAAAGTGAAATGATCACGATTCGTTCATCTTCTGGCAATCGATTGCGATGAATATAGCCATTTTTTTCCATTCTTTTCAGCATAGGCGTTAATGTTCCCGTATCCAATGCAAGCTTTTCTCCAATATCTGAAATCCTCTGATTTGAGTATTCCCATAAAACCAGCAATACTAAATATTGAGGATAGGTTAAATGAAATGGTTTTAACGCCTTAGTGTACATTCTACTAAACTGTTTTGAGGCCGTTTGTAAAGAAAAACAAAGCTGTTCTTCTAATCTTCTGCTTTTTTTATCCACTAAATCCCTCTTTTAACTTGTTGATATACTAGTTAGATTCTACACAAAATCGTTTTTAAAATCAATTTTTTATACTTACAAAAAATTGAGACAGCTTCGTAAAAAGCCATCTCAATCAATTTCGTTCTTATTCTTTTATTGGTTTATTTTCAAACACTAGCTGCCCATCTAACAAACTAATCGTCACTTTTGTTTTTGGCAATACTTTACCTGATACGATTTCTTTTGCCAAAGGTGTTTCCACTTCTTTTGTAATGAAGCGTTTCAATGGACGTGCACCATATGCCGGATCATATCCACTTTCTGCGATCCACGTTTTTGCTTCGTCAGAAATCACTAATTCGATTTCTTGATGCTCTAAACGTTTTGCTAATTGAGCAGTCATTTTTTCAATAATCCCTTTGACGTTTTCCAAGCTCAATGGAGTGAAAAGAATGGTGTCGTCGATTCTATTTAAGAACTCTGGTTTGAAATTGCCTCGTAAAATCGTCATCACTTGTTCTTCTATTTCGTCTGGAATCGTTCCTTCTGAGGTTACACCTTCAAGTAATAATTGAGAACCAATATTACTTGTCATGATCAACACAGTATTTTTGAAATCGACTACGCGTCCTTTAGAATCGGTCAATCGACCATCATCCAAGACTTGGAGTAAAATGTTGAATACGTCTGGATGTGCTTTTTCAATTTCATCTAATAAAACGATTGTATATGGATTACGGCGCACAGCCTCAGTTAATTGACCACCTTCTTCATAACCGATATAGCCTGGAGGTGCTCCAACTAAACGAGAGACGCTGTGTTTTTCCATATACTCACTCATATCGATCCGCACCATTTGATCTTCTGAATCGAATAAATCTTCTGCTAAGGCTTTAGCAAGTTCTGTCTTACCAACACCAGTTGGTCCTAAGAATAAGAATGACCCTAATGGACGATTTGGATCTTGTAAACCAGCACGTGAACGAATCACAGCGTCACTAACAGCATCCACGGCTTCATCTTGCCCAATAACACGTTTGTGAAGGGTTTCGTTTAATTTCATGAGTTTTTCACGTTCGCCTTCAACTAGTTTCGTTACAGGAATCCCTGTTAGACGACCAACCACTTGCGCGATTTCGTTTTCTGTCACTGCTTCTTGAACCATTCTTACATTATCCTTGGCGTTTTTAGCTTCAAGTTGTTTCAATTCTTCTTCTAATTGTGGAATCGTACCATGACGGAGAACAGCTGCTCTTTCTAGATCATAATTATTTTCAGCATCTTCTAGCTCATGTTTGGCCTTGTCGATTTCGCCACGTTTATTGCTAACTGCATTAACTTCCTCTTTTTCTGTTTCCCATTGCATTTTCATAGCATTGGCTTCTTCACGTAGATCTGCTAATTCTTCTTGCAATGCATTTAGACGTTTTTTGCTGGCATCATCTGATTCCTTTTTCAAGGCTGCTTCTTCGATTTCTAATTGCATCAAACGACGTGTTACTTGATCAAGTTCTGTCGGCATTGAATTCATTTCAACACGAATCGTTGCACTCGCTTCGTCGACTAAATCGATGGCTTTATCCGGTAAGAAACGATCTGTGATGTATCGATCGGATAAAGTTGCTGCAGCGACTAATGCATTATCGTGGATATTCACGCTATGATGAATTTCAAAACGTTCTTTTAGTCCACGTAAAATACTGATCGTATCTTCAACAGTTGGTTCTTTGACTAAGACTTTTTGGAAACGACGTTCTAGTGCTTTATCTTTTTCCATGTATTGGCGATATTCATCTAGCGTTGTAGCACCAATCAAATGTAATTCACCACGAGCCAACATTGGTTTTAACAAGTTACCCGCATCCATGCTGCCTTCTGTTTTTCCTGCGCCAACGATATTGTGAATTTCGTCGATGAATAGAATGATACGGCCTTCACTCTTTTTCACTTCTTTTAAAACAGCTTTTAAACGTTCTTCAAATTCACCACGGAATTTAGCACCTGCAATCAATGCACCCATATCCAAAGAAAAAATTGTTTTATCTTTTAAGTTTTCTGGTACATCTTTACGCACGATTCGTTGCGCTAAGCCTTCAACGATTGCCGTTTTACCAACACCTGGTTCACCGATCAAAACAGGATTATTTTTTGTTTTACGAGAAAGAATCCGAATTACATCACGGATTTCTTCATCACGGCCGATAATAGGATCTTGATTGCCGCTTTTCACTTGTTGTACTAAATCTACCCCATATTTTTCTAAAGCTTTGTATTGTTCTTCTTGATTTTGAGAAGTCACACGATCTCCCCCTCTCATGTCTTCGATATTTTTACGTAGTTCTTTTTCGGTGATTCCCTGACTTGTTAAATATTTTGTTAAACGATAATTTTTCAATTTCATCAACGCTAAAATCACGATTTCAGTTGCTAGAAACTCATCTTGAAAGGATTCTCTAAGTTTGTCTGCTTCACCTAGCAAGTTAAACAGATTTTGACTCATACTTTGACCATATTGAATATTGCTACCTTGAATACTTGGGTACTCGTCGATTGCCTTATCAATTTCACGTTCAAAAGCTTCTACATCGACCCCTGCATCTGTATAAAAATTACGGCCAAAATGATTTGGTTGTAAAAAAATCTTCCATAAGTGAGCAATATCAATTTCCTGATGATGACGAGTAACAGCCACCTGTTGCGCCTCTGCAATTGCCTCTTGTAATGTCGTTGTCATTTTCTCAATGTTCATAGAATTACCTCCTAAATTTAAAAGCGGAACAAATCGGTTAATCCTGTAGAAAATTAGGAAATGAACATTGAAGCGCTCTTTGCTTCACTGTTCATTTGTCTATTTTCATAAGGATTGATTTGTGTAGCTAGATAATGTTAAAAACGGAACAAATCGGCTACTCCTGTAGAAAATTAGGAAATGAACATTGAAGCGCTCTTTGCTTCACTGTTCATTTGTCTATTTTCATAAGGATTGATTTGTGTAGCTAGATAATGTTAAAAACGGAACAAATCGGCTACTCCTGTAGAAAATTAGGAAATGAACATTGAAGCGCTCTTTGCTTCACTGTTCATTTGTCTATTTTCATAAGGATTGATTTGTGCAGCTAGATAATATTAAAGCGTAGCAGGCTCGCTCAGCTTCGACTGAAAAATAGGAAATTATGAATGAGGTGCTTTTTGTCTCAATCATAATTTATCTTTTTTCCGAGAAGCTAGCCCATAGCTAGATAATGTTAAAGTGCATTACACAAAGTTCTAGCTCATAAAAAAGCTACTATATAAATAGTATCCTTACTTTATCAAAAAGACATTAGGTCTTTTGTACTATTTTTTCAAGGTCTAAAGTCTGATTAATTCTGACCTTATGAATTAATTATACAGATTTGGTCAGTATTGGTCAAACAAAAAGCATCGATTTTTTTGACCAATTTAACCTACCTGTTTTTATCATACAACTTATTCATTTTTTCGCAAATATTATTGCCATTAAACTAAAAAATAGAGAAGAAACAACGCGCAGAAACGCATTATTTCTTCTCCACAATTTGCTGTAAAGTTTTCTATTTAATGAAAAAACCTTCTAATTTTTCATTATCATTAATCGTAATTGTAAAAACTCTTTTATCCTTTTCATATTTAGCAACTAAGACCACTACATAAAAATCATCCTTCTTTTCAACTGTACTCTTATCAAATTTTTCAAAGGCTCCTGATTTTTTGAGAACCGGCGCAACAGCTTTTTCAAAATCGGTTTTATTTAATTGATTGAGCAATTGATCTGAAAAAGAGTCGCTCGCTTTTTCATAGTTCCCATCATTGATCAGTGTAACAATTTCCTCAGCCTTAGCTGTCATTTTGCTTGATGTTTCTTGATCGACTTTTTCTCCACAAGCAGTCAACATTGTCATTCCAATAACTATAGTGATAATTGATGATATTACTTTTTTCATTTTGTTACACTCCACTCTTTTTTTAATTTCATACTATAAAAACCTAAACAAAGTACACTAATGCCAAAAAGACTTTCCGTTAAAAGAAGTGATTGTTCCCCAAAGAATTGCACGATTGTAATCATTGAATCAACCATTCCGTGTAAAATTATCGCTAACCACAGATATTTAATATTTTTTTCTTTTACACCTTTCATCACAATTATCGATAATTCTACATGAAGGATCATCGCGATGATTCTTTCCAGACTTCCCCATAAAAAATCGCTATTCAAACTATCTGGACTGGTCGTAAAAAAATAGATCATTGCGTTTATCCCTAGAAACAAAAAGGCTTCAATTCCTCCATGACCTAAGCCAAAAAATACCGCAGTTTGAAAAGAATCGTTCTTTTTCAAGCAATACTTCATAATGAGATATCTACCTACTTCCTCAAAAATTCCTGCAGTAATAGCCAAAAATAGCATGTAAAGAAATGGATGCAACGATTGAAAGAGATTAAATCCAATACTATTTTTTGATAAAAGCTGTAATAATGGCATTCTCAACATTAGTTGAAAAATAATGAATGTCAAACAACCTAAAAGAAACGCTTTAACATACCTCTTTTTTACTAAACAATACAAAAAAAGAGCTACTGGAAAAATACCACCCACACTTAACGCTATCAAAGCACTAAACAATTTACTCACCTCGTTTCATCTGTCAACTTCAAGGTAAGTATACATTGTCTCAGCTACTCTGTAACGCTCCTGTTCATAAGTGGTATCGTTTCATTCATAATTGGTTCACACTAACTTTGTTGATTTTGAAAATTTGGGTAAAATAATCTTGTTCCACGATTGTTTCCAACATTAAATTTGCTGAATGATTTACTATTTGCTCCAAAGAGAATAAACCGTAGCCTCTTTGATTTAGCTTATTTTCTTTAGTTGATGCGGACTTTTGAAACATTTTATCAACGGGCATTATCTTTTCAGAGCAACTATTTTTTACGACGAAAAATAGTTCATTATCCACTTCGAAAAAAGCAATCACTAATACTTTTTCTTTGGATGCAGCAGCTTCTTCAATTGCATTATCAATCACGATCGATACACCTCTAATAAAATCCACCAGATCCAGATATATTTGATTTATTTCCCTTGGGATATCGACAGTAACATTTAAATCTTGCTGGCAAGCATCTATAACTTTTACACTCAGAACACTTTTGATTTCAAGAATTTTTATCTTAGTTAATTTAGTCAGTTCAAGCTCTTTATTTGAGATGATTTTTGACGTTGGTTTAATGATCTCATTATATACTTGCTGAATCTGTTTTAAATCTTTAGATCGAATACTTTCATCCAAAGAAAGAAGCACGTTTAGATAGTCATGCCTAAAAGTCGCCAACTCTTCATGCAATATTTCTAACTTCTCTGTATAACGTTGCATTTCATAATATTCGGATTCTTTTTGTTTGACTAATCGTTTCTTATTTGACAGTTTAAAGCTATAGTAAAAGAAAAAAAGAGCTAATCCAAAAGCCAGAAATAACAATGGATATGCAATGAATTCAAACTGCCAAAAATAATGCTGATAAGAAAATGATTCTGGATTAAAGGCCATAAAAAGAAAGAAGTTGCAAACTAAAATAAATAAGATACTTAAATACAACAGCGGACTTTCAACCAAATAAGCAAAGACTTGGCCAACTTTTTTTCGTAACATTATTAATAAACCTAATAAAATCAGCGCCACAGCCAAAGGTAACACAATGAACGTTGAAAAATAAACTGGAAATGCTGAATGAATCAACAACCAATTAAGAATTTTATTCAATTCACTTTGCAAAAATGTTATTAAAAAAACGGTTAACCCAGAAAAATAAATATTTTCCACTAGTGATAATTTCTGCTGTTTTTGACTTAAACCTAAATAAAACAACAGCAGAAAAATAGTAACTACAGAATAAATGTTGTACCCATTACTATTAAAAAATCCTGTAACGATTGTCAAAACAGCATTCATTATAAAAAGCCTAATCCAGGTTACTTTACTATTTATCAGCTCCAAATAAAAAATGAAGTAAACGAATCCAATGACTAAACTTGTACTTATAGTAATTATTCCCGTGTTCACTGACCAACCATCCCTTTTTTTAAAATACTTTTTTTATCTTTCTCTCCAACAGTCAGTCACTGATTTCAATAGTCGTCTTGATACTGGAATTTTCATTCCATTTAATAAAATCAACTCGCGGTTATGGTGATCGATTTCACAAATTTTATCCAAATTAACAACATATGATTGGTGACAACGTATGAATTGGTTCTTTGTACGTTCAACTTCTTTTAATTCACCATAGAAACGTAGCGATCGATTTTGAGTAAACAGTGCTAAGCGATGTGCCTCTGTTGTCATTGCATAATAAAAATCTGAAATAGGGACTTTAATTGTTGAATGACTATTATTAATAAATAAATAGTCATTCATCTCTTGTTTTTGATTCAACTGTCGATATTTAACCAGACACTTTTCAATTTCTAGCTTTAATTTTTCTGGCTCCGTCATTTTATCGATAAATGTTAAAGCTGAGACCATATATTGATAGGATATCGGAGCAAACTCGGAATGTGTCGTTATAAAAACAATTAAACCGGTATCGTCAATTGTACGAATCTTTTTAGCAACTTCAAAGCCGTTATATGTTGATTTTTTGATTTCTATATCAAGAAAATACAGATTTTGCGTGAATGATTTTGAAATCTGCTCTATAATCTGCTTCCCTTTATTTGTAACATGGATCTCTTCATAGTTGATACTATTTTCCTGGCAAATTTCTTCTACTAATCTTTTTAAGGCTTGCGCTTGAATAATATCGTCTTCTAAAATAAAAATACTCATCCAGTCTCAGTCCTCGATTAATTTTATATTTTTTTAAACTAACTCAATTATACAAGCTTTTTTATAAAAAAACACATCAAGTTCAATAAAATAAAAGCAAAGTCAGAACACACAATCAAGAATGTTCAACTCTGCTTTTATTGGGGTAAAATCCTCATACATAAATTCTAGTTATTTTACAATAGTTCACCAAAACGATTTACATAGAATTTTTTGACGATCATCACTAGCACCAAGTAACTGACTATCGTTACAGCTAACCATGCAAAATAGTTTAGTGGTAATTCAGCTAAGCCCAAAGTTTGACCAAATCCTGTAAATGGTAAAATCGTTCCTACCGCAATTCCTAATGAAGTAATTGTTGTTAGAATAAACGATGCTCGACTTTGTAAAAATGGTATTTTGGGTGTCCGCAATGTGTGGATCACCAATGTTTGCGACCAAAGTGATTCAACAAACCAACCCGCATGGAAAATTGCAATAAAAGTCGCTTGTTGTGCTGGAGCTAGGTCATGATAATTGCCACCAACTAATTGCGGGCAAATAACAAAGTACATTAACAAATACGTCGTAATATCAAAAACTGAGCTAGTGGGTCCTAACCATGTCATGAAGGAACCGATTTTTGACGCATCCCATTTTTTAGGTTGTTCCAAGTACTGATCATCAACATGATCCCACGGTATCGACATGCAAGAAATATCATAAATCAAATTCAAAAACAGCAATTGTAGTGGTAGCATTGGTAAAAATGGTAAGAAGATACTTGCAACAACGACTGAAAACATATTGCCAAAATTAGAACTCGCTGTCATTTTGACATATTTCATGATATTTCCAAAAGTCGTTCTACCTGCTAATAAGCCACGTTCAAGAATCATCAAGTCTTTTTCCAGCAAGATGACATCTGCCGATTCTTTTGCAATATCTACTGCAGTATCAACAGAAATTCCTACATCTGCTTCCTTCATTGCAGGGGCATCATTAATTCCGTCACCCATGAAACCAATTGTATGCCCAGCTTCTCTTAATACCTGAACGATTCTTGTTTTTTGCTGCGGTGTTAATTTTACGAAAATGTTATATTTTTCCGCGATCGTTTTTAATTCAAAATCGTTCATTCGTGTGATTTCGTTGCCAGTGATTAATTCTTCATTGGCTAATCCTACTTGCTTACATACCGACTTTGTCACTAATGCATTATCACCAGTTAATACTTTCACACCAACCCCATGATTTTTTAGGGCTTCTAAAGCAGCTTTCGTTGTTTCTTTTGGTGGATCAAGAAAGGCAAGATAGCCGATCAATACCATTTCATTTTCATCAGAAACAGAGAACTCATCAATTGTCGCAGGGTTTGTCTTTTGAGAAACCGCCAATACACGTAAGCCATCTTCATTTAACGCTTCAACTGTTTTTAAAATTTCACTTTTAAGTTCTTCAGTTAATGGAGTGACTGCTCCTTGATAATCAACGAAGCTTGAAATGTCCAACATTTCTTCTACAGCACCTTTCGTGATCATTTGCGTTTTTCCAGCGGCATCTTCGATCACGACGCTCATCCGACGACGTTTAAAATCAAAGGGAATTTCGTCTACTTTTCGATAATCAGAAGGATCGATCGATAATTCTGATTTCGCTGCATCAATGATGGCAACATCCATTAAATTTTTCAATCCTGTTTGATAATAACTATTGAAAAAAGCATGGCGTAATACGCGACTATCTTCTTTTCCATCACAGTCTAAATGATACTCTAAGATAATTTTATCTTGAGTCAGTGTACCTGTTTTGTCTGTGCATAAAATATCGATTGCACCGAAGTTCTGAATTGCATTTAAGTTTTTAATAATAGTTCCCTTTTTCGCCATACTTGACGCACCTTTTACAAGATTGGTCGTGACGATCATCGGCAACATTTCTGGTGTTAAACCAACCGCGACAGACAAACCAAAAAGAAAGGCTTCAAACCAATCACCTTTTGTTAAGCCATTGATCAAAAATACTGCAGGTGCCATCACTAACATAAACCGAATCAATAACCACGATGTTCTGCTAATCCCTACTTCAAAATTTGTTTGAGGATTTTTATCAGAAACATCTCGCGCTACTTTCCCGAAAAGTGTACCTTCTCCCACTGAAACTACAATTCCTTCGGCGCTACCACTGATGACATTACTGCCCATAAATACAATGTTTTCATATTCTGTTTCAACACTGTTCACCTTTAGTTTATAGTCTGCTCTTTTTTCTACTGGATAACTTTCACCTGTCATAGCTGATTGAGAAACAAATAAATCTTTGGTTTTCATTAATCGTATATCTGCCGGAATCATATCTCCTGCTGACAATTTTACGATATCTCCGCAAACAATTTCTTCTATGGGAAGTTCTACTGTTTTTTTTCTGCGAACGACAGTTGCTGTAACTTTTACTAAATTATTCAATTTTTCTGCTGCTTGATTTGATTTAACCGATTGAATCAGGGTCATTGTTCCACTGATCAAGACCATCGCTAAAATAATCAAAACACCAACAAGATCACGATCCTCAGGCGCTGCAATCACATAATCAGTGATGAACGAAATGATTGCTAATGTAAGGAGGACAATCGTAAAAGGGGTAAAATATGCTTTGATTATCTCAACAATCAATGGTGTTTTTTTACCATGTGTAATGATATTTTCTCCGTACTTTTCTCTTGATAGGATGGCTTGCTGATGCGTTAGTCCTCCTTTAGAAGATTTAAAATACGTTATGATATTTTCAATTGAGTTTCTTGCAAAATATTCATACGATTGATTGCTCTTTTTTGATACTAATTCTCTTTTCTCCATTTGTTTCTCCTTCTTTCTAAAACTCTGATTATTGAAATCAAAAACGATTGTCAGAACACAATCATTCATTTGATTTCAATGATATTGTATTTTTTAGGGAACGGACTCATGGAAAAAGAGAGGCTGTTATCGGAGGAAGTTACTTGACTATACTAGAAACAAATAGACAATAGTATTCACATATCTTTAACAACGGTTTCTTTTTACATAAGTCCTTGATCATCTGACTACTGTCATCCATTTGTTTCCATCTCCTTTAGCGTTATATGTTTAATAATTCCAAGCTTGCCTATATTATTTTTAGCGTAAAACCTTTTCTCGAATTTTTTTAAAATCACTTGTCCATCTGAATACGCACACCCGACACTTTGATACCCAAAATGATCATAAAAACCCCAAGCTTGCTTACGTCCAGTTAAAAATACAGATTGAAAGTTCATCAGCTCTGCAATTCTTTCAGCAGATTCAAGCAATTTTTTTCCTAGGCCAAACCCTTGATAGCTTTCATCGATAGCCACTTGTTTGATTTGAGCTGCTGTTTGAGTTTTCATTGAAAGAAGTAATGTTCCCACCACTCTTCCATCAATCATCGCTGCCATATGGATGTCCTTTTTTTCATTTAAGGGTAAGTCATTAATCCAAGCTTTACCTGCACTTGTTTTTAGCAACTGGTTTCTTAACTTTATTCCTGCCCAATATTCTTCACTATTCCAATTTACGATTTTCACCATCGCTGCTTTACCATGTTGATTCCTCCATTCTTTTAGTTATTCATTTGATTAATCTCGATGATTTCTGAAAGCTGAGATAATTCTGAAATGATCGTATTGACAGCAAGTGTGCCATTTCTTGTCGCTTCGATTTCCAAAAATAGTCGGACTTTTTTTCCTGCTAGGTCTGTACAAGAAAACTTAGTAAATGTTAAACAATATTTATCTAACAATTGGATGATTTCTGTTCTAAGCATGACCTCACAAGTATTACTCGCAATCACTGAAAGATAATGGATCGACTCTATTTGTTTGTCTTCTCTTTGAACCGTGTAATCATCTATTTTGAGAGATAAATTTCTTAACAGGATATTGACTAACATTAAAACAACCGCACAAAGGACTCCTTCAATCACAAACCCAGCTCCAATCATGCTACCAACTGCTGCTGAACACCATAAAGTTGCCGCTGTATTGATACCTGTCACACTAAACCCTTCTCTTAAAATCACTCCCCCAGCAAGAAAACCGATCCCACTAACTACTTGTGCTGCTATTCTTGTCGGACTACTATCGTCTTGGATCAATGTAGACAATGAGACAAATTGACACGAACCAAATGTCACTAAAGTCATCGTTCTCATACCAGCTAATTTTTTCCGCCATTGTCTTTCTGCTCCAATAATCATTCCGGCAAAAATACTAGCAATAATACTGATTAAAAATGCATAAGTTTGCTCCTTTCTTAGATTTGCTTGTTGGATGTTAGGCTTTTTGGTCTTATCTTTCGTGGCTTACTAAGGAATGCTCACTATCTGCTTCATCATTTTGGAGAAATTTGTTGTTTCTTTTAATGGATTACTTCTCTCCCTTTGGTCGCCAAATACTGTTCATCATCTACTCTGGTCCTTGTTTAATCATAGTGGGTCTATTCTTAAAGCTTTTAGAATTTGATACAGTCGTAACGAATTATGGTGATTCAGGACTAAGGTTACTTCTCTCCCTTTGGTCGCCAAGTACTGTTCATCATCTACTCTGGCCCTTGTTTAATCATAGTGGGTCTATTCTTAAAGCTTTTAGAATTTGATACAGTCGTAACGAATTATGGTGATTCAGGACTAAGGTTACTTCTCTCCCTTTGGTCGCCAAGTACTGTTCATCATCTACTCTGGCGAAGCCAATCGTAGTGATTCACAGCAAAAACCTTCCGCCAAAACTCAGCGGAAGGTCATAAATAGGCGCACAAAAAAAAGCCTGCATGATCTAGTCGTTGAGTTTTGGCACTATACAACGTAAAAAGCAGAGCTTTTAGCTACCTTATGAAAAGCCTTGTAATCGACAATCCCTGTTCTACCCATTGGCATCTCTCGATGTTTTTGGGCAGTAGCCTGTGTTTGTATAGGAGCCTCACCTAACAAATCTATTTAGTTATCTTACAGGTGAAACTATACCATCATTTTAAAATGACTGTCAACACTTTTATTTAAATTTTATTTTTTAATCATTTCAAATATCAAAAAAACAGACACTAAAAACGTATGTTTTTTTACGTTTTCAGTCATCTGTTTTTTTAAATTTTTTATTAAATTTTTTCTACTTTCACAACTGAATTACCAGCAACTTGTGGTGGGATCGACATCGTCATAGCAGGTAAATCAACCAAAGTAAATTGGACCTTATCCCCTGCTTTCAAATTTTCTTCTGTAACATCATCAGCTAATTGGTTTGTTGAGACATTTAAAATAACTCCCTCATTTTTCATCATACCAAGGATTTTTTCGGGATCTTCAATTGCTTTGACCTCATTTAAAACCAAGCGAATCGATTGATCCACCGTTTCGTTTTTCTTCGCATCTTCAACTAAGACAGCCGTAAAAACTGCTTGCGACCTTTCTTTGTCTAAACTGCTAGATGTAGGTTCAGTTGATTGTTCTTTGTTACTAGTCAATATAGTTTCACTGCTTCCTTTCGATGTATCTTTTTTATTTTCAGCACAGGCTCCTAAAGAAATTAATGTCAAAATCGACAATAATGATACTACGATTTTTTTCATAAACTCGCCCTCCAATAGTGATACTTTATTATAAACGATCGCATTCATATCAGTCCATTCCTAGAATTGTAAGATTATTGGATACAAAAAAACTGTCTAGCGACTAGACAGTTTAACCATTTCTTCGATCATTGCCAGACATCGTGATCTCTTTTGCCAAGTATCGAATACGTTCCATGATTCTACGAGCTTTCAAAGGTTCTTGTTCTCCGCGTTGCGTCACGGATAAATGTTTCTCTAACTCTTTCAAATCAAGATTTGATGAAAAGAACGTCACTAATTGCTCTTGCATTCGATATTGTAAAATAACGCTCAATACATCATCACGAATCCAAGAAGTCATTGATTCCGCACCTAAATCGTCAATCATCAAAACTGGTGATTTCTTGACCGCATCTAGCTTTGGTCCAACCATGTCTTTACCAATTGCTTGCTTCATCTCTACTGTAAATGTTGGAAAATGAACGATCGTCGTAACAAAACCACGCTCAGCTAAACTATTAGCTATTGCACCCAACAAGAACGATTTTCCGACACCAAACGTTCCTTGAAGATAAAGCCCTTTATGAAATTCTTTTGGTTTTGACGTGTATTCATTTAAAAATTTCATTGTCTCAGCCATCGCTTGAGCGCGACCTTGGGATGCTGTATCGAATCTACTTAAACTAGCTTCACGAACATCTTTTGGCATATCCATTGCACGCACTCGCTTACGAATTTCGTCTTCTTTTTGCTTAGCGATAAGCGCTTCTGTCGGTACATAGGTGACATCAATATAATGGAAATTCAAGGTCAATTTAGGCTCGTATCCAGGAGCAATCATGGTTGGATCATTCAGCTGATATTTACGTTTTTCTTGAACAAATTCATAAAGTTTTGAATAGCTTTTGCGAACATCATCGTCCGTCAATCGCTCGCGATTTTCCTGAATAAACTGTTGCACATCTGTATCTTTTAAGACAACTTCAACAAGCTCATTGTACCGTTCGTTCATATCTCTATTTTGAATGATTTTTGACATTTCTTTGCCTACATCTTCCATTATTTGTCGCCTCCTTTACTCAAGAAATCTTGAATTTCTTTATCCAATCTTGCTTGCTCTTCTTTAGATAACTTTTGTTCCTCAACTGGATTTTCTACCCAGTCAGGCAACGTTTCTTGACGAATCGGTCGATTATTTTGACCATATCGTTGTCTTGTTTGCTTTTGTTCCTTGCCTTTTTTAGCAATTTCACGCACATGCTCAATGGCCTTTTCTGGTGAAAAAATACCACTTTGTGCCCACTCATTAGCAATTCGATTGATATAGTCCGCTTTTAGTGTGGGTTGTTTTTGGATATTATAAACATAATTGATCAATACATTAATCACACTATTAGGCAAACCAGATTTACTCACCAAATACTTGACCAACGAACGTTCTTGAGGAGTTGTATACCCACCACGTTCATTTTTTAAAGCTTCCAAATAATTTAGTGGAAAATTCTTTTCACTATCCATGATCATTTGGATATCTTGAGTTGAAAAGCCGTTCATTTTTAATGAGTTATAGCGATACGTTTGTTGATCCTCAGCAGATAAATCCACCGAATCATTCTGTTGAAACTCACTAAGTCTTTGTTTTTTATCAGGATCATAGGTTCTATAAATTGCTCGTTCAAAGTCTTTGACATCAATCTTACTCGTATAATAATCAAATGATTTAGAACAAAAATCGATCATTTCCAATTCTGTAATGCCAAATAAATTATGAAAGACAAACACTTCTTCTTTAAATCCAGTATTATTGTCTGGAAGCTTGATTCCAAGTTTCTCGATTCCTTGAACAAAATAGGACCAATCAAAGCTTTCGTTGACGGCACTTGGTTTTCCGGCAGGCCTTGGATCATCAAAAGCTTGCTCCATTTGACTTAGCTGTTTGCTTTGAGACACGATTTGCTCTTCTTTGAAGACATAGATGTCCTTAAATCCTACTGATACCTCTTCAAAGCCAGTTAAATTAAGATATTTCGGCTTAAAGTGATCAAATAACTTATCTAGCTTTCTTTGCCCTACGCTATTTAACAGTGTTAATGACAATACTTCATCTTTAAAAAAACGCTCAGCAGTTTCAGGATGATTTAAACGATAGATGAAATGGATGCCTAATTCGGAATCCTCTTTGGCAAAGGTCGACAATAAGCCAATACCTTCTAATTTCATTCTAGCTGCTTCAATTTGTTTCATGCTGATATCCATCATCGTGATCAGATCGGCATGAAACAGAGATTCACTCATTCCCGACTCATCAATCTCTGATAAAAGTGTTAAATATAAGCTGAATGCTTGCGCACCAATTATTGGCTGATATAAAAGCGTCAATACCGCTTGTTCTTGATCCGCTAAGGGAGAAGCAATCGCTGTTTTAAATATACTTTTAGGACGGATTTCTTTCCAATTGTCTTTCAAGGAAAGACCTCCTTATTCATTCGTTGTATCTGAATTTGAAGATTTTGCTTTATCAACGATTCCCTGCAGTTCTTTTAAGAACACACTCATATCTTTAAATTGACGGTAGACACTGGCAAATCGGATATAGGCGATTTCATCCAAATTAACTAAATCTTCCATTACATATTCTCCGACCAAAGTAGTCGAAATCTCATTTTCACCTAAGCTACGTACACGGTTTTCGACATTGTCAACGATTTGCTCCATTTGTTCCATGGCAACTGGACGTTTTTCAGCCGAACGGATCAATCCACGCAAAATTTTCTCTCTATTAAACTCTTCCCGGTCGCCATTTTTCTTGATGACTAACAAAGGGGCTGCTTCAATTCGTTCGAATGTTGTAAAACGGTAATTGCAATTTTCACATTCTCTTCGACGACGAATCGCACGACCATCATCAGCTTGGCGACTATCGATTACACGGGAGTTATTATGATGACATCTTGGACAACGCATAGTGTTCACCTCATTTTATCTAATAATATCTATTTTTAAAGTTTCGTTTTAGTTTACTTTCTATATTATAACATGAAATGCCTGAGAAACCAGTCATTAACGATTACTTCTTAAGCATTTTTTTCTTATTGTAGGTCTCTTATTTAATAACAAATTTTGATTGTTTAAAAAAAAATAATCGAGTGAGACAACGTTCCAACCGTTCAATCTGACCCAATTATTATCGTCTTACAGTTCTATTTTGTCTCGCGTGCCCCAACCTGTATTCTTATGAGTAATATATCCCCAAATTCGAACAGGTGACAATACAAAAATTGCCCATAGTACAGTAAATGGAAAAGCTAAAAAAACAATCCATTTATCCCGATTTGCCAAATCATTCCTGGGAATTGAAAGATAGGCTAAGGAATAAACTGCACTAAATGCTAACGGAGCAACTAAAATTAATGGAAAATCGGTCATTACAAAAAATACCCAGTAAATCAATTGATACTTAATAACATTCATAGCCGCAAACATTGCCCAGCCAAATGCCTGTCTAAAAAAAACAAAACTATTAACAGGGAACAGCGCTAACCGCCAAAAACCTCTAATAAAACTGCCTCTGTTCCAACGTAGATGTTGTCGCACATGATGACTCAATTTATTCGGCAAATCTGTATAAGAAACTGCTGTCATTTGAGCAACGGTTCTCCCTAAAAGCATTGCCGCCATTGTTAAGAAACTATCATCTGAAAATTCTACTCTAACACGACCAAACGTTTCATTTTCATATCCTAATTTTTGCGCTAAGTATAACACTTCAGCCCGATAAAAGGCAATGGGGCCGCTATTAACAGCTACACTGCCAAACATAGAGTTCATCGATCGTTCTATCAATACCATGTGTCCGATCACTAATAAATCTGTAATTACAGTCAAAAGATTATCTGTAACATTTCTTGTCACGATCACACCCGCAACGGAATAAACACGCTCATCTTCAAACGGAATAATGCCTTGTTCTATCGCGTGCTCTTCAAAAACAGTATCACTATCGATCGTCAAAATAATCTCATTATGAAAATCAGAAATTTCTAAATGCTTATACGCATTTAGTTGTGCTGCCCGTTTTCCACTATTTTTCTGCTTAATAAATTGAAAGGAGATTCCTTTTTCCGCAAAAATCTCTTGGTATTCTTTTGCAATCTCTGAATAATCAACAAGCGAGCTGCCATCATCAACTGCTACTAATTCAGCCGGCAGAAGTGTTTGATTTAGAATAGATTGAAATGTATTTTTAACGTTTTCAATTGGTTCATTATACATAGGCATCAGTATATATACATTTCGATTACTGACTTTTTCATAGGCATATGGCGTATATAGAGTACTTAAAATAAGGGTGGCTAATGCCATACCACCGCTCATTGTAAAAAAAGGTGCAATCCCACTCAAAGAATGGCGATAACCACTTGGCAACCTAAATTGAAACCATACAATCGCTAAAGAAAGAATCGAAACAATCGTAAATACTAACAAAAAACCATTTTTATTATACAGTGTATGCTTAATATTCTGACTTCGAATATTTGCCCAAAAGCCTATTTTATAGCGCCTAATTTTAGGCTTGATTCCTAACTTACGTAATATTTTTTTCTGTTGAGGTTTAAATGTACAATGAATAATGATTTCTAACATAAAAATGATCAACATGACTAGTAATGGGAGTTTTCCAGATAAAATAAAACTTTCGATTGACGGGTGAAAAAAATGAATCAACTCATAAACTGAGATATACAGTATGGAGACGATGGGGATCATATACAGAAAAATTATACCTAAGAATTCTAATAAAAAGAAAAATCCTTTTTTCATCAAAACATCCTTTCAAAAAAGTTTTGCAGTGAATCTAATCTATTTTGCTTAATAATGATAACTCCTTATCAACGTTACCTCTTTGAATTCAAGCTCCACTCCCTTGGGAAGGTCTAGTTCTACATTGCCCAAATTAATGCTTTGTTGTTCACCACTGACCAAAACTTTTCGACTAAGATTTCGTTTGATTAGACTTACCTTGAGTATTGTTTGTTTTTGCTCTTTTTTTAAGGTATCATCGTAACGAAAAATCTTCTCTTCACGGACTTTTATCAACTGATTTAGCGCCAATTTATTTTGAGATTGAGGAAATTTAATGTCTCTTTTGAGATTAATTTCAGTCAATTCCTTATTTGAAATTGCTGCCACTAACTCTTCCCATGAATAGATATCTACGTATTTCTTTTCCTTAACAATCAGCAAATCCTCTTGTTTTTTGGATGTATCAAATAAAAATTTATCTCTTCCGTAAATTAGGAAAATCACCGCAAGAAGAAGGAACAATGGTAATAGAACTATTTTTAATAGCTGGCATGAGCGATTTTGTTCAACGTGTTGTTTTTCTTTGCGTCTGTTTTTTCTCGAACTATCATTCATTATTTTTTCCACCTCCTACTTGAATAATCTATAATCAACGGGGGCATTAAACGGTCGTTAAATCATAAAACAATTGACTCTTATCCATAATAAGTTTTTTCTTGTCCTCATACACATCATGATCAACAGCATATATTACTAGATCATATTGCATCAGTTGTTGATAATCTTGTTCTAAACCGATTACTGTTTCATCGGTTGATGCACTGTATGGGTGCATCACATCATCATATGCAACAACGCTTATATTTTTCGCTTTTAATTTTTTTATCAGTGAAATAACTGAAGACATTCTGACATCAGCAATATTTTTTTTATATGTTACACCAATAACAGCAATACTCATCTCTGCAAACTCTTTTTTGCTCTGCGCCGAAAGATCTTTGATTTTTTCTAAATAATAATCAAGCATTGAATCGTTGATTTTTCCTGCTATATCGATCAGTGGTGTTTCTACTCCTCGGTCCGCCATCAGCCAAGTAAGATAATAAGGATCTACAGGGATACAGTGACCGCCAATGCCTAAATTTGGTGTAAATTTCATAAATCCAAAAGGTTTTGTTGCCGCTGCTTCTAACACTTCGCCTACTTCGATGTCTAAATTATCCGAAATTTTTTGAAGTTCATCTGCTAAAGCGATATTGACCAAACGGAAAGTATTTTCATATATTTTAGCTAATTCAGCCGTTTTCAAATTGGAAACGGAAGAAACATGGCTTCCAAAAAAATCTTCCACTTTTGATAGGCATTTGTTTGTATGTCCTGCAACGATTCTTGGGATTTTAGCACTGAGAGATTGTGTATTTCCTGGATCAATTCTTTCTGGGGAATAAGCGATGAAAAGATCAATTCCGATATGATAACCAAGTTTAGAAAACTCAGCTACAAGATATTCTTCCGTTGTTCCAGGATACGTTGTACTTTCTAAAATAATCAACGAGCCTATTTTCACTTTATTTTTGATCAAATTGACAGCCGATTTGATATAGCTTAGATCAGGAATTTTATTTTTATCGATTGGTGTAGGTACGTCAATAATATAGACATCTTTACCTTTGATTAATTGCCCATCATAGGTAAATACAGTCCTTTTTTCTTTCAACATTTGAACTGTTTCATCCAATACTGTGTCAAGAGGACTGATTCCTTTATTCAATATATCCACTTTTCGTTTATCAATATCAAATCCAATTACTTTATGACCATTTTTCACATGATTTATTATACTTGGTAGCCCAACATAGCCCAAACCAATTACCACTACTTCTTTTTTCATTTCACATTCCACTACCTTTTATTTTTTTTGCAATCCTTTTGCTCACAAAAGATAACACAGGTTTGACGGAATTGTCTATGTTTTCCGAACGAAAAACGTTATTTTAAAACGTTTATATAAATAACCATATTACGGTTCTATATGTATTAAAAAAACAAGAAAGCCACGTAAAAGCAATGCTCAATACGTGGTTACCCATATTCATTTTCATTATTTTTAAATTATCACAAAAAAATATAAACAACAATCATGTTATGTTATTCAAAAATATTTTTGGATACCCATTTTTGTACTATTTTTTCTGTCTCTTGAATACTTTTTTGATTATCAAATACGATATCTGCCTTTTGTTTTTTCTCCTCTATAGACAATTGACTATTGATCCGTCGTTGCGCCTCGTCTTGGGTTAAATTATCTCGTTTCATCAAACGGACTAGTTGCGTCGCTTCTGGAACGTAAACAACTGCTACTTTATCAACAAACTGATCATATCCGCCTTCAAATAATAAGGGGATGTCAACTACAACTAGTGATGATTCATTCTTTTTCTGATCAATCTGAGATAAAATCTCATCTCTTAAAAAAGGCGATAATACTTCGTTAAGCATCTTTCTTTTTTTCTCATCAGAAAAAACAATACTGCCTAATTTTTTGCGATTTAGTGATCCATCTTGGTTTAAAACCTCTAAACCAAAAACAGCAACGATTTTTTCCAATGCTGGAGTCCCCACTTCAACGATTTCCCGAGCAATTACATCAGCATCGACGATAGGAAAATTCAGACTCTTAAATACAGAAACGACTGTACTTTTCCCAGTCGCAATACCGCCTGTCAGCCCTAATATCATACCCATCGATCAATTCCTCACTTTCAAGGTTTGACATTTAGGACAAAAATGTGTACCACGTTGCGCCACTTTAATTTTTTTGATCGGCGTTGCGCATCTTGGACAAGGTTTCTCAGTCTGACCATAAACATTTAATGAAATTTGAAACGTTCCAGCTTCTCCTAAAGCGTTTAGATAACTACGGATCGTCGTTCCTCCTGCTTCAACCGCACGACCAAGAACATCAATGATTGCATAATATAACTGTTCAACTTCTTTTGGCTTTAATGTGTCTGCTGGTTGTTCAGGATGGATCTTTGCTTCCCATAAAGCTTCATCTACATAAATATTGCCTAAGCCTGTTACTAAACGCTGATCCAATAATAACGGCTTGATTGCTTTGTGATGCTTTTTCAAGCCTGTACGAAATTCCGACAACTTAAATTCAGTGGGAATCGGTTCAGGACCTAGAGCTAAAATCCCTTTGTAATTTTCCCCTTGATTCTTAGGTACTAAAACCATACGACCAAATTTCCGAACATCAAGATAGCGTAATTCAGTTCCATCAGTAAAGGTAAAAACCACATGCGTGTGCTTAGTTCGCTCCTCTTTCGGATCATGGGTTTCATATTTCCCTTCCATTCGTAAATGGGAAATCATATCATAATTCGTTAATTTGAAAATTAAAAACTTGCCCCGACGTTCCATTTTTTCAATTGTTTGACCGATCAACTGCTGTGCAAAAATTTCTGATTCTGGTGATTCGATGATTCTCGGCCATAATATTGTAACTTCTTCAATCGTCTTGCCAACCACTAATTTTTCTAACCCTTTCCTGACTGTTTCAACTTCTGGTAATTCAGGCAATTTCCATCTCTCCTTAGAAGAAAAAGACCGCAACGAACGCATGAAAGTTTCAATAACTTTTTCGTTTGGTCAGTCTTTTCTTAAATTATTTTAGTTCACTATTTTGCTTCGTACCATGTTTTACCCCAACTGCTGTCAGTCAATAACGGTACATGTAAAGCAACAGCGTTTTCCATTACATCTTTCACTAATGCATTTAGTTTTTCTAGTTCAGATTCTGGTGCTTCAAAAACAAGTTCATCATGCACTTGTAGTAACATCGTCGCCTGCATATTTTCTTCTTTTAGTCGTTCTTGCATGTTGATCATTGCAATTTTCAAAATATCCGCAGCACTTCCTTGGATCGGTGTATTGATCGCAGTCCGTTCTGCAAAAGAACGTAAATTGAAATTGCGTGAATTGATGTCTGGTAAATAACGGCGGCGATTATAAAGTGTTTCTACAAAGCCTTTATCTTTCGCATCACGAACGATATCTTCCATGTATTTTTTAACCCCTGGGTATTTTTCAAAATAAGTATCAATATATTCTTGCGCTTGTTTTCTCGTAATACCTAGATTTTGTGACAAACCATAATCACTGATGCCATAGACAATCCCAAAATTTACAGCTTTCGCTTGACGACGCATATTTGACGTAACATCCTCTGGTTTTTCGATACCAAATACTCGCATTGCTGTACTTGAGTGAATATCTTGTCCTTCAATAAATGCTTCTTTCAAATGTTGATCGTCTGAAATATGCGCTAAAACACGTAATTCAATTTGAGAATAATCGGATGAAAAAATCAACCAGTCTTTTTCTCTTGGTATAAAAGCCTCCCGAATTTTCCGTCCTTCTTCTAAGCGGATTGGAATGTTTTGCAAGTTAGGATCAACTGAGCTTAAACGACCAGTTTGGGTTAATGTTTGAACGTAACGTGTATGGATTTTATCATCTGACTGAATCACTTTCAATAGCCCTTCAACATAAGTTGATTGAATTTTAGCAATCTGACGGTAAATTAAAATGTCTTCTACAATTGGCGCTTGTTCTTTCAATTGTTCTAATACATCTACCGCGGTTGAATAGCCAGTCTTTGTTTTTTTAATAACAGGCAAACCCATTTTTTCAAATAAAATCACCCCTAATTGTTTAGGTGAATTCAAGTTGAACTCTTCGCCTGCTTCTGCATATATTTTTTGTTCGATTTCACGTAGTCGATCTGAAAATTCGATCCGCATTTCTTTCAATCGATTAGCATCCACACGAATTCCTGTGATCTCCATATCGCCTAAAATTTTTGAAAGCGGTAATTCCATTTTATAGAATAAATCTGCTTGATTTTTCTCCACTAATTCTGCATCTAGTTTTTCAGAAAGAAAATGGATTGCTTTCACTTTTCTGGCAAGATGACTAAAGAAAGCCTCATCATCTTCTGGTAAGCCTTTTTTTGCACCTTTTCCATAAACTGATTCGTCCGAATGGATATCCGTATAGCCATAATGTTGCGCTACGCCTTCAATATCCGCACTATTATCATTAGTATCTAATAGATATGCTGCTAATAAGACATCAAACGTAATCCCTTGAGGCTTACCAACATAACGGTTAAGCGAAACGTACGTGCGTTTTGCATCATACACTATTTTTTTGTATTTTTCCGATAACAACCAATCAATAAATGGTTTGCTTTCAAATAGTTCCAAGCTATTCGTCGTATACACTTTGTTCTTCGTTCCCCACGCAACTCCTACAATTGGTGAAGTGTGGTAATTATCTTCCAGCATTTCAACATACAAGGCCATATCGTCAGTAAACATCTCTTGCGTGAATGCATCTACAACATCAAAATGAACATCTTCTAACTCGACTATTTCTTCTTCAACATTTAATTTGCTTAGCATTTGCTTGAATTCCATTTCTTTATAGAATGGAATCAATTTTTCTAAGTCTTTTCCTTCATATTTAAGTTCATCGATATTGATTTTGACTGGAGAATCTACATTGATCGTTGCTAAGCGCTTAGACATAAATGCCTGTTCTTTGTCGTTGATCAAATTCTCTTTCATTTTGCTTTGCTTCAAGCTATCGATATTTTCGTAAACACCTTCAACTGAACCAAATTCTTTCAATAATTTAATAGCGGTTTTTTCACCGATTTTTGTTACCCCAGGGATATTATCGGATGTATCTCCTGCTAAACCTTTCATATCAATGATTTGATTTGGTGTTAAACCATCGTATTTTTCAGCTACGTGTTCTGGTGTATAGGATTCTAAATCACTAACCCCTTTGATCGTAATATCAACTTTTACTGAGTCTGTCGCTAGTTGCGTTAAATCTCGATCGCCAGACAATACAACAACATCAAATTCGTCTTTTGGTACTTTAGTCGCTAGTGTTCCAATGATATCATCTGCTTCATAATTATCTAACTCATAATATTTCACACCTAAACCAGTTAGCAATTCTCGAATGTAAGGCATTTGTTCTTTAAATTCTCCTGGTGTTTTTGAACGGCCTGCTTTATATTCTGGATAAAATTCGGTTCTAAAGGTTGTTTTTCCTGCATCAAATGCGACTAGCACATGTGTCGGATTTTCTTTTGCCATCACGTTTTCAAACATATTGTTAAACGCATAAACAGCATTTGTATGTAACCCATTTTTATTTTTAAAACGTTCTAGGGAATTGTGCAAAGCAAAAAATGCTCGAAATGCTACACTGTTTCCATCAACTAATAATAACTTATTTTTTGTCATCTTTTTTCTCCTCATCTTCAGCAAACTGGTTTCCTTCTTATTCTAACAAAAATCTGTCAACTTTGCAGTAGGAAGGAACTAAAGTTCGTAAAGCTTAATCGAAAACAAAATAAGACCCGCTCTGCACACTCAGAGCGGGTCAATTAGGAGTTCACACAAATGAAATGAATTGCTTGTAACTATTGTCTTTCTTCTATGTCTTTATATTACAAGTAATTTGTGAATATTATATGAACGAAACATTTCTAAAATGTAACTTTTTTGGACAGAAAAGTTCTTTGTTTTTCATTAAATTAAGAAACAATCACTCAATCCAATTATTTAGAAAGCAAAATGATTTTATTCACTCTTCTTTATACTATCAAAATAAGGAATGCCGATTTTTAGAATTTTGGCTTATAGAATATTTCTTATTTTTTTAGATATGGCAGATGATCGCAATAACCTTTTAACTTGACCTCTATGATAAGCCTTTGCAAGAGTTCTCTATTTGTTCACTTTGGGAAAGAGTAATAATTTTAATAGATTTTCTACAAATCCAAATAAACAGTGAAAACAGAAACAACGCCTTCGGAAATAAGCTGAAATTGCTGTAAAATACAGCGAGATACGAGCTGATATAAAATAGTACCTACTTGGTCACAAAAATTTAAGGAGCACTTCTCGTGAATTCCAACTTATTACTCAGAGATAGGCAATTCTGTCCAACACCGGCTCTTTTATTCATAAATAATATAAAAACGATTTTTTTACAACTTATGGTAAGATATTTCCAGCTGCACGGTAAATTTCATACCATTCTTCTCTGCTTAATACAATATCCGCTGCTTTAGCGATTTCCTTAATGCGTTCTTTATTCATACTTCCAGCAATAACTTGCATTTTGGCAGGATGTCTTAAGATCCACGCAGTGGCTAGCCCAGTGGCTGTGCAGTTATGATTTTCAGCAATTTTATCTAAAGTTGCATTCAGTTCTGAGAATTTTTCGTTTCCGATAAAAACACCTTCAAAGAAACCATATTGATAAGGTGACCATGCTTGTATCGTCATCTCATTCAAGCGAGAATAATCTAAAATACTACCATCTCTATCAACACTCGCCTCATCAGTCATATTCACATGGATCCCTTGATCGACCATCCCTGTATGTTTGATACCAAACTGTAATTGATTTACAAGTAGGGGTTGTTTCACTGTCTTTTTTAAAAGGTCGATTTGCATCGGTTTTTGGTTACTAACACCGAAATACTTTACTTTCCCTTGAGTTTCTAATTGATCAAAAGCTGCTGCTACTTCTTCTGGCTCAACCAATGTGTCTGGGCGATGAAGTAACAGGGCATCCACATAATCTACACCTAGGCGCTTTAAACTCCCCTCTACAGAGGAAATAATGTGGTCTTTAGAAAAATCGAACATCCCTTTACGAATTCCACATTTTGTTTGAATAATGATATCTTCTCTTTTAATCGACGATTCTTTCAATGCTTGGCCAAAAATCGTTTCACATTCACCACCGCCGTAGATATCTGCATGATCAAAAAAATCAATGCCATGATCATAGGCTGTCTCAATGATCTCCGTCGGGTTTTCAGCCCCATTCATCCTCATACAACCAAGTATAACTGATGCTACTTGTAAATCACTGGTTCCAAATTGAATCTTTTTCACGAAAAAAACCTCCTAATAATTTATTCACTAATCTATTTTAACACATTTAGTTGAAAGGGCTTCATTTTCCAACTTCTTTGATTAATTTTTCAATTTGGATAAATAATTCTTCAGAAAAAATGGGTTCTATGAGTAATACGTGCTGGATATGTTGCTGTTCTAAAGCTTGATAAATAACCGTTGTCAAAATAATATCCGCATATGAAATGGAACTTGACGTTCTCGCATAGATCACCATTAAATTGAATTTATACTCGAAATAGTTAGTGATTCTTTTCCCCAGCTCTTTTTCTTTTTCAAGTGACAAATCAGTCATCAAACAAATCAATACTCTTTTTTCATTGTATAGTGGCGGAATAAGTGAACTTAAAATTATAAAATAACGAGAATATAACGCTTCTTTTGGTATCCTTTGATAACTTCTATTTTCTTCAATCATTTCACCTATTCCTTTTTCCAACTTCCTCATAAAACTGGGATAATTTTTTTCTAAGTCTGCGATTGTTGTATTCCTTTCAAACGGAAAACTAGCAATCAGTTCATAATACAGGTGAAAGCTCAAAAAAGAGACGATACTTCCATTTGACTGATTAAAATTTTTATCCCAAAATACTTGTTTAAATTTTTGTGTAGCTAGGTGCGTTTTTCTATAACAAGTTGTTTTCTTCGAGTAATGTTCTTCAATAATGAATGTCTGCACACTTGGATCAAAATAAGCTAAAAAATTTGCTTGAACGGTCAAATAAAGATAGGATAATTCTTCATGATCCCAGTTATCAACCAGATTTTGACTCCCCATAGCTACTATAAATCGTGTGAAGATATCACTATTTTCAATATACTGCCTCCATTCTTTCTTGATCAAAACTTTCCTTCCATGTCTAGAACGCCAAGCAGCAATTTGGACTATTCGAAAAAGTGATTCTTTTTGCAGACCATTAATTTTCATTTGAAAAAAGTGAACCAGTTGATCGGTTACGCACTGACTTCTGACTTTTTCTTGCAATAAAAAATCATTTTCTGTACCTTGATAAACAAACCAATAAAAACCCAAGATCAAGGCTCGGATCTGTTCTTCTTCTCCGATCAATTCATAAGTTCCCCACTTTAAACGGATAGTCATTTTTTTCAGTACCTGATTGATTTTTTTTACTCGTCTTCTCATGCTAGACTCACTGATCAACAACTTTTTAGCTAGTTGCTTTGTTTGAATCGTCTTCTCTTCAATAATTGCTTTTAAAAAAATAATTTCAGGTAAGTCATTTAAATACCTGACTATAAAAAGTGCCACGTATAAATCATTCGTTCTTTTTAGATAGAAATGATTTTTTGAACGGCAACAAATTTCTAAGTGCTCCTCTAACTGGTAATGCTTAATTAAGTTCTTTATTTTTTTAAGCGACCTTGCTATTGTTTTTGAATGGACTCCAAGTTTAACTGAAAGTTCTTCTAATGAACTGGGCTCATTTCTGACACTAAGCAACTTAAAAATTTTAAGTAATTTGCTGGATTCAAAATCAAGTATTTCTGTATATTCCATCCCAAACCTCCACTCTAAAAATGAACACTGATTCTATTCATCAGATTCACAAAAAAGTAATGAACATGCATAATAAATATACGCATTATCCATTACTTTTCATTTTTTTAATTGTGGATACGCAATGTCATTGCATTTGCTGCAACAATGACCGTACTCAAAGACATTAACACCGCACCTACAGCTGGATTTAATAAGATCCCCCACGGTGCAAGGATTCCAGCAGCAAGTGGAATAGCAACAATATTATAGCCTGCTCCCCACCAAAGGTTTTGAATCATTTTACGTCGCGTTTGTTTTGCCAGATCTAAAAAGCGAAGAATATCTTTTGGATCACTATCTGTTAAAACAATATCTGCAGAGTCAATTGCTACATCTGTGCCAGCACCAATGGCAACGCCAATCGTTGCTCTAACTAAACTTGGTGCATCATTGATACCATCACCAACCATCATGACTTTTTTGCCTTCGTTTGTATAAGTTTGAACTATTTTTTCTTTATCTTCCGGCAATAACTCGCCATGAAATTCATCAATGCCTAAATAGTGGGCAACTGATTCAGCCGCTACTTTATTATCACCTGTCAGCATCACAGGGATGATACTTTGAGCTTTTAAATCTGTTATAAATTGTTTTGCTTCTCGTTTTATGACATCGCCTAATGCAATCATGGCCATCAGTTGATCATCAATGATTAAGTAACTTAATGTATTTCCTTGTTCTTGATAACGTTCTTTTAACGATTGATCAAACGGGAGATTTAAACGTTCAACTTCTTTTTCATTAACAATTTTAATTGCTTGCCCATTGACCGTTCCTGTTAGACCTACACCAGAGATACTTTGAAGATTTTCTACCTTATCGGGGGAAATTTTTTGTTCCTTCAAATAATTCATAATTCCAATCGCTAAAGGATGATTGGCGTTGTTTTCTAAAGCACCAATCACTTCCAAGGCTTCTTTTTGCTTCATCTGATTATTTATTATTTCGACACCAGTTACTGTAAACCGGCCTTCTGTCAGTGTGCCTGTTTTATCCAACATAACATATTGAATATCGTTTGCTTGCTCTAGTGCATTGCGGTTTTTTAATAGCAAACCATGCTTGGCTGCAATCGAAGTAGAACGAGCGATCACTAAAGGAATAGCCAATCCTAAAGCATGTGGACAAGCTATAATGAAAACTGTTACCATACGTTCAAATGCTGTACTCAAATTTCGATCTACAATCAACCATACAATGAAAGCTAAAAGTCCAGCTCCAAGTGCTATATAAAATAGCCATTTTGCTACTCGATCAGAGAGCGATTCCAGTTTTGATTTTTCAGTTTGTGCTTTTTTAACCATGTCCATTACTTTTGAAAGATAACCAGTTTCACCAGTACCTGTAACGACTATTTCGATAGTTCCGGCACCATTTACAGCGCCACCGATCACTTTATCCTGTTCATTTTTTGTGACTGCTTTTGATTCCCCTGTCACCATAGATTCATCCACTGAAGTTGTTCCCTTCGTAATGATTCCATCAGCAGGTATCTTATCCCCAGCTCGAACAACTAAGTGATCATTTTGTTGCACTTTTTGCAAGGATACTTCTTCTTCACTGCCATCTTTATTCACTCTTTTAACTGTGTCTGGCAAAAGCTCCGCCATTTTTTGTAAGGCATCGCTTGCATTTGAAATTGCATTCATTTCAATCCAATGACCCAAGAGCATAATAACGATCAATGTCGCTAACTCCCAGAAAAAATCCATCACATGATTCTGCGGCATCATTTTGTTCATAATAAACGCATAAACACTGTAAAAATAGGATACTGAAATCCCCATTGCGATAAGCGTCATCATCGCTGGACTTTTCTGTTTCAGCTCCATTTTAGCGCCGCTTAAGAAAGGTTCTCCTCCATAAAAAAATAGAATTGAAGCTAAAATCAAGACCAACCAGTCTGAACCTGGAAAGGTGAACTGAAAAGGCAAATCGACGCCCATCATGGGTGAAAGAAAAATAATCGGTATTGCGAGTATGAGAGAAAGCCAAAATTTTTTCTTGAAATTTCCCATGTGCATGGAATGATCCATGCCAGCCATTTCGTTATGCTCATGTGTAGTCATTGCCTCATGATTCATAGTTTCCATAGAATGAGCCTTATGATCCATATGCTTGTCTTCTTTGTTATTCACTTAAATGCCTTCTTTCTCTATTAAAGTTTTTATCTGGATAACATGCTTACTTACCAGTATCGTATTTAAAGATCAGTAAGCTCTCATATCAAGCATAGCACAACATGTCTTTTTCAAAAAATAAAGTCTCTTTCTCACATAAATGCCTATTTTTTGCGTATATTAACTGTAAGAAATGACTTAATGCCAAGTATAGCTTTTTAATAACCAAAGTGCGTATGCCCTTTTCTCTTTAATCTTGCTTCGCTTTCTACTAAATGAATCTTTGATGTACCTAGACACACTTTTTTCTGACTCTAATTTGATTACTTCATACATCTGTTTGATCGCATTTCGATTCGCCTTGTATTTTTTACGGTTTCCTCCTGTAAATCCATAAAATATATCGATCCCTTCTGACTCTTTTGTCATCGGAGAATGTAAAAGTAATTCATTTTGAGCTTTTTTCATTTTTTTTAATAGCTCTTCTTTTATTACTTTATCAAAATCTTGTTTTATGATCATTTTACATAACCGAGTGTATTCAATTTTCACTACATGATTGTATAGATGCCTTGCATAATCTAACCCTTTATGTAAGATATTCGCACTAAAAGACATGTTCACCAACAGTTTGTATTGATGGACACAGTATGCTTCGATTTTTTGCTTATTTTCTTGATAGGGAATCTCCTTGTTGAGTTTTTCTAAGAATTGATAGAGCTGCTGATTTTTTAGTTCCTCGATCCTTGCTATTTTTTTCATTTTAGCTTCCTCCTTTTAATGAACGTTTTTCGGTATTTCCATTTCAAATAACTAGTAAATAAAATTAAAAGCTGTCTGAGCATCATCCCACAAATAAAGCGACGCTTAAAAAACATAAACTTCGGCTTCAATCTATTCATCCATACTGAAAAATAAACAAAATGAATAATTTTCGGTACAAACACTATATCATTTCAAACAAGCAATTTCAAGTACAAAATGAAAAAAAAACGGTACACCTATTATTGAAATAGTGATATAGTAGGAGAAAGAGTATTCTAGGAGGTAATTCATTTGGAAATCGATTTAAAAGCAGCTGGTAAAAGAATCAAGGAGATCAGAGAACAACATAAATATTCAATGGCTCGTTTTTCAAAATTAGTTGGAAATTCTAGTGCCAGTACAGTAAATAATTGGGAAAAAGGAAATAATTTGCCCAACCAAGAACGCTTGGAAAAACTAGCACTCTTCGGTAATACAACAGTTGATTGGATTCGTTATGGGGATTTTGAAACGTATGTCAAGCAATTATTATCTGAAGCAGAATTGAAGCAAGAGTTAGATAAACAACAGCTAAAACAACTTACTGAAGTATTGAAAAAGCAAAAGATCACTTATTCTCAAGATTTGAAGATCTTACTTGCAGCCAATGATTTGTTTCCAGATTTATTTGAGATGAGTTATCAGCTAGAACTTTCAGAACAAAATGTTTCCCTTATTTCAGAAGATTTTACAACGTATCGAATTGAACAAAATGATCGCTACAGAACTGATTTTCTGCCGATGATTGAAGAATTATTACATGATTCCAATAAAAAGGAAATCAATGCGACAGTCTTATATATTGTATTCGATTTATTAAATCGTACTGAAACAACCCAAAATTATCTATCAATCACTCAAATTTTTACTATCTTATCAGAAATCATCACCAATGATGTCACTTACAGAAAAAAGCCTACATCAAAAGTGATTGATTACACTAAGCTCCTCAAAAAGCACAATAAAGGAAAACCTTTGGCTAAGAAAAATGCATTGAATAAATACGACCAAACAAAAGAAGAGTTAATCCGCTTATTAGATGAATTCTATTCTGAGTACAATGCCTAATCATTTCCCACTATTACAAAAATACTTTCTTATTAATTGTAAGTGTCAGATATTACATTTAGATGATACCTTTATTGCAAGATTTTAAATTTCGCCATATTTTATTAATTCGCTCGTTAATTCTGATTATTTTTTAATCATTATGGTATACTTTAGCTTGTGTTATTAAAGACTCCTAACGGTTACTTTGAAAAAAGTGATACGATTAAAAATGATAAATACAAAGCGAGGAACGTCACTTGAAGAAAAAACTACTGATTACACTTTCATTTATTTTATTAGTAAATACGGCACCAATGAGCGTATTAGCGGATGATATCGACCAAAAAATCGAAAATCAAACAAAGAAAATCGAAGATATCGTAAAAAATGAACAAGATGCTAAGGACTACTTAGCAACGTTAGAAAATGAAATCACAACGATTGAAACTGAATACCAAACGGTCCTTTCTGAAAAGCAAAAACATGAAACAGAAATGAATAAACTAAATGCTGATATTTCTAATTTAGAAACGAAGATTGAAAAGAGAAATGATCAATTAAAAGCCCAAGCAAGAGTTACCCAAACAAATCATGAACAAGAATCAATGCTTTCAGTTATACTAAGTGCTGAATCACTTTCTGATGCAATTTCAAAAGCCTTGGCTGTCAACACATTGATCACTGCAAATAACGATATTTTGACTGCTCAAAAAGACGATAAAAAAGAACTTGAGACATTGAAAGTATCTTTAACAGAAACAATAACAGCTCTTGAGAAAAAAACGGAAGAGCTTGAAGAAAAAGAAGCAGCATTAGCTGAAGCAAAACTAGAGCAAAATGTGAAAATCAACGAAATAGCCGCTAATCTTGCAACTGAAAAAGCTGAAAAAGATAAGTTCGTTAAGCAAAAAGAAGAAGCTGTAAAACTAAAAGAAGCTCAATTGAAGGCAATTGCTGAGGAAAAGAAAAAAGAAGCACAAGCGAAAGCCGCTGCTGAAAAGCAAGCGAAAGAACAAGCGAAGGCCAAACAAGTAGCAACACCAGCCCCTGCTCAAGCCGCAGAACAAGAGCAGCCTCAAAAAGCTGCTCCTGATTTAACTAACAATTCTACTGCAAGTGATAGCTCTAACACTGAACAACAAGCACCTACGCCACCAGCATCTTCTGGTGGGTGGTCTGCTCCTGTTGCGAGCCTAACGATTACTAGTGGATTTGGTGGTCGTGAAGATCCTACTGGTATTTCTGGATCGTTCCACGATGGAATTGATTTTGGTGGAGCAAGCGGAACCCCTATTATGGCCGCGCGTTCTGGTGAAGTTGTTAGCGCAAATTATAGCGGAATGGCAGGAAATCACGTTGTAATCAAACATGATAACGGGTATTATTCCTATTATCTGCACATGAGCAGCTTAAGTGTATCAGCAGGACAAAATGTTACCGCAGGACAAATGTTAGGCGGTATGGGAACAACTGGTAATTCTACAGGTGTTCATTTGCACTTTAGCATCTCAACTAGCTTATGGGGTGGGTTTGTTAACCCAGCACCATTCCTTGGCTTGTAAGTACTTAAACAACATGTTTAAGTTGAAATAGCTACTTTCGTTTCGGCTGTTATATCATTACATGTAATGGAGGCATGACTCTTCGAGTTATTCCTCCATCACTTTTTTATTATCAGCTCTTCTATCAATTCATTTAACCTACTGTGATGAACATGCTATAATGAAGATAGATAAAGGAAGGTGCTGATTAAAATGATCAATAACTACTCAAATATCTTAGTTGCACTTGATGGATCAAAAAATGCTGAGTTAGCTCTACAGCATGGTGTCGCTATTGCAAAAGAAAAAAATGCCACTTTATATTTATTATCTGTTGTTGACGAAAATGCAATCAGACACAGCTCTTACGCCTATTCAAAAGTACTTGCTGAAGAAAAAGAAGCAATTGAAAAAGAGTTATTAAAAAATATTTATTATGCTACTGAGCAGGGATTGAATGATGTGATACCTTTAGTAGAAATCGGTAATCCCAAAGAAATGATCTCAGCAGTTATTCCTACAAATCAAGCAATTGATTTGATTATTGTCGGAGCAACTGGTAAAGGGATGATTCAATCAAATCAGCTTGGTACTACAACGAGTTATGTTGTACAGTATGCACCTTGTAATGTTCTTGTCGTCAAATAATAGTATAGAGAAAAGCGTATAGTCAAACTTAAAGTAGTTAACTATACGCTTTTTTCTATACTATTTGCTTAACTTTCCAACTAATACGAAGCGATGCTGTTGGTTATGAACAACCCCTTTAGCCAAAAGTTCATTTTGCAACATCAGCAATTGCTCAAAATGAGTTTCCACACAAAAATCAGGATATTCCCAAGGAATTCTTCTCATATAATAAATCAATCCTTCCATATCATAAAAGTCTTGATAGGGAAAATATTCTTCAGCAAAAAGAATTTCGAATTTTTCTTTTAACAAGTTTTTTTTCGCAGCTTTCAGCGACCACTCAGCTTTTTCGGGAAGCGGCGTCATAAGCAGTTTCTCTGCAAGAACACGTCCATTTCGATCCCCCACTTGTTGGGTAATAAAGACCCCACCCGGCTTTAATACTCTACATACTTCACTTGGATCATAGGACTCATGACTATTTAAAACCAAGTCAAAAGAATCATCTTGAAAGCTTAATCGGTCACTCTCATCAACAAAAGCGACCGTCACACCTAATGATTGAAGCGTTTGTTTTAGCAAAAGATAATTAGGCGCCCATCCTTCTGTTACAGCTGTTTTAGTATATGGATGTCCAAACGTCAGGAGCAATTCTCCCCCACCAGTGCCCATATCTAAGAGGCTCATTTCCTTAGATAAATAATCGCGTACAAGCTTTGAATAACTCCAAGGTAAATTCTCTTGCCGCCATCTATTGTCCATATATGAAAAATCCCAGCCCTGACATTCAATTTGTTCAATCATTTGCCAAGATTTTTTTAACTCTTTCTTTTTCATAACGAAAACTCCCTTACATTAAATTGTTTCTTCGTGTAAGTTCGATACAGTTATGCTCAATTCTGATAGAAATTCTTAACTCAATACAGCCTCTATCAGAGCTATAACTGTATCAAGTCGTTACTTCGTTTCCTCACCAATATTTCCATGTTCATTTTCTCCTATATTTTTTAGCAAGTTTTAGCCCTATAAAAACCCATAAATAGCTCATGATCACACAAAAAAGTAATACATACACTAAAAATGCTGTACTATCATAAAATGCGGATGATACAATTTTTTCTCCTAGAAGAACAACTAAACAAAATAATCCAATCCCAAATAAAAACCCAGTAACATAGATAACCCCCGTTAAAAAATAATAGTTGGAAATTCTCGATTCTTCTCGATCAGTCGGAAGGACCTCTTTTCCTTGACCACTAGAATAACGAGTTTGGTTTGTATTTAGCACATCAAATGTACTATTATTGATAGTAGATTGTTCAGCAAATTTTTTTTGTTGTTCCCTATTATTCATCCCTATTTCTCCATTTCACTTACAAAGGTATGCTTCTTTTCATAAGTATAGCATCAAAAAGAGCATAGCAAAAGCGGTTTTAGGAGAACGCTTTATTTTTGTCAATTATCCATATTTAAAACACAGACCAACGTTCATCCTTCGTTTTGGTCTGCACTTTTTAGTTTAAACAATTTCCTCACTACTTCGATTCTGACTTTATAACAAGCCATTACGATCGATCAGTTCTTTAAACCAGATACCACTTTTCTTTAATGTTCGTTGATCGTTTTCTAAATCCAGGCGATAAAAGCCATAGCGATTGTTATATCCATTTAACCAAGACCAGCAATCAACAAATGTCCATGTATGATAGCCAAAACAATTACTCCCAGCTTCAATTCCTTTATGCAGTTGTTGTAAATGTTCAATCATGAATTCGATACGGTAATCATCTTGAATCATGCCAGTTTGATCCATAAATCGTTCTTCATCCGCTACCCCCATTCCGTTTTCAGAAACGAACCAAGGAATATTGTTGTATTGATCTTTAATCATCATCGCAACATCATACAAAGCTTCTGGATAAATTTCCCATCCCCGATAAGGATTGATCTTCTTGTCCGGCCAATCGTAATGCTCATAAAAATCTGCTGGAGAAACCGCTGGATGATTGACAGTAGCTGGCGCCTGAACACGACGAGGTTGATAATAATTCATACCAATAAAATCGACCGGATTCATTTGGATCAAATGTAGATCTTGTACTTCTACTTTAGGTAACAATTGATTATCGGCTAAACATTCGATTAGTTTTTGAGGGAATATTCCTAAAACAGCTGGGTCTAAAAAACTCTTTGTATTTAATAAATCAGCAAGTTCTGCCGCACGCAAATCTTCTGTGGAATGACTTTTTGGATAACATGGAGAGACATTTAAAATAATTCCAATTTTTCCAGAGTATTTTCCAGCTTTAAATGCTTTAACGGCCATAGTATGTGCCATTATGGTGTGAAAAGCGACCTGAACGGCCTTTTTCAAATCATGAATAGCCGGATAATGATAACCATACAAATAACCACATTCTACGTGAACCATCGGCTCATTAAAAGTAGTCCAATACTCAACCAAGTCGCCAAACAATTCAAAACAGGTCTCAGCATAAAAGGCAAATGCATCGACTGATTCCCGTGATTCCCAACCACCTTTTTCCATCAACCACCAAGGCATATCAAAGTGAAACAGATTAATGATTGGTTTTACACCATTTGAATGTAGCTCATGAAAATAATTGCGATAAAAAGTGACAGCTTCCGGATTGATTGTTTTGCCATCCGGTAATAACCGTGTCCACGCAATAGATGTTCTAAAAGAATTCATATGGATATCGTTCATTCTTTTGGCATCTTCAATGTAGTTTTCATACATATTTGAGGTGTGCTCGGGACCTTGATTTTTTTGGAATTTCTCTGGATTTATTTCATACCATTTATCCCATGTAGAAGGCGATTTTCCATTCAACGAACCATGCCCTTCTGATTGCGGAGCTGATGTAGCAGCCCCCCATAAAAAATGCTCTGGAAATTTTTTCATTTGCTTTTTCTCCTATTTGTTAATTTTTAAGTAATCTAAAAGTAATTCGCAAAACATCATATTCGCCCATGAAAACCATTCACGAGTATACTGCATCGGATCATTGACATTGATCCCTTCATGCATATGGTTAGTGCCTGCGTCTGTTTGAACCAGTGTATTTAAAAGCTCTGCTTTTTCTGACTGATCTTTTGTTGTTAGTCCTTGAATACATAAGGCAATCGGCCAAACATAGTTTTTAGGCGTATGCTCACTACCAATTCCTTTTAACTTGGTTCCTTCATAGTAATAAGGATTGTCGGCAGATAAAATCAGCGCCCGCGTGTTTTGATAGACAGTATCATCAACTGAACAATAACCTAAGTAAGGAGCCGCAAGTAAACTAGGTACATTCGCATCATCCATTAAAAGATAATTACCTAGACCATCAACTTCATAAGCATAAACTTTTTTGCCAAGATGTTCAACAATTCCCCATTTGGAAATGCCCTGATCGATTGTATTTTTCAGCTGTTTTGCTTTTTTAGCCAACACATTATCTTCATAAATCACTTCAGCTATCTCTTCCAGATACCTTAATATAACGACAGCAAACATATTAGCTGGAATTAAATAATTATATGTACAACTATCGTCACTTGGCCGAAAACCGGACCAGATCATCCCAGTGTAACTACACGGCTCACCTAGTCCACCATTAGAAAGCGTGTCTTCAGGCCGTTCGCCAACACGTTCAAAACGATAGGGAGAATTTTCATGATGCTGTTCTGTTTCAAAAACTTCGACGATCACTTGTGCTGCTTGTTTGAACGCTTCCGTAAACTGTTTTGTCTCACCAGTTTTTTTCCATAATAAATAAGCTAATTCAATTGGATAGCACAACGAATCGACCTCATATTTTCGTTCCCAGATCCAACCGTTCATCTCTGTGATGTCTTGGTGGTAACAATGTCCGTTCTCAGTTTCATTAAAAGCATTTGCATAGGGATCGATCAATATACATTTAATTTGACGGGCGACTAAGCCGCAAATAAGTTGCTTGATTGTCTTATCTTCATTTGCAACGGCTAAATAAGGTTTTATTTGAGCAGATGAGTCCCGCAACCACATTGCTGGAATATCACCAGTGATTACAAATGTATCTCCATATTCTGTAGATTTAACGGTTGTTTCCAGTGTATTATCGAAACAATTAGAAAATACTTCACTCCATCTAGGATTACTGGAGCGCTCTGCGACTTGTTTTTTTAAATTGTCAATTACTGATTTTGAATAGTTTACGGTCATTAAATACTCCCCTTTTATTTTCCTTTTAAAATTACTTCTGATTTTATCCATGATCTTATTGTATCCTCGTGATACATTGCCAAAATTTCTGTATACAGTATATCGATTACTGTTAGCACAGGAATTTGAGGCGATATTCCCCCCATATCTTTTTTACCCATCGAACTTGTCAGACAGAAGGCCTCAGAAAACTCTTTATACGGGCTTTTTTCATTTGCAGTAATCACAATCACTTTAGCATTTTTCTCAGAGACAATTCTTACTGCTTCCTGAACGGCTTCATTATCACCAGAAATCGAAGACAAAACAACAAGATCTCCTTGTTGAACCCCATGAGCCATCATCACAATTGAATGCTCATCCTTGATTACATTCACAATTTTTCCAAGTCGTGAAAATTTAAACTGAAAGTCTTCGCCACAAAATGCATTGTACCCCGTTCCCCAATAGTGAATAAGACGGCCCCCATCAATCATCAGAGCTGCTTTTTTGACTTCATCTTTATCCAATTTTTCAATAATATCATTGAGTAATAAAGAGTAGTTCAAATTCACATAGCCAATACTGGAATCCGCTTGTTTCTTGCTTCCTTTACTTGAGTATTTATAGAGGTAGATTAGTTCTTTATAATTAGCCAACCCAATTTTTTTACAAAAACGAGTAATCGAAGAATTAGAAACACTTAGCTCCTTAGCTAGTTCCTGAATCCCTAGCTCTTTATTTCCAGCCAGAAAGTACTGCGCAATAACTCTTTCTACATCAGTAAATTTCTTTTCATTTGCTTGGATAATCAACTCTATATAACTTTCCATTTTACGACCCCTTTCTCTATAGTGAAGAAAACAAGAGACAAGGTTATTTTAAACGACGCTTGTCTCTTGTTATTTTTGACATACTAGTTTTGTGCGTTAAGTAATTGGCTTTCATCAAATTTCATATTCATACGTACGAATGGTGCATAAATGAAAATATCTAAAACAACTAAAACAGCTGTCAAGATTACTGGACTTAGATGAAAAGCTCCTAAAATCCAAGTACTTATAAATATCGGTTCATTTCCTGAATTTAACACGACCAACGGAACGACCCAACCGATTTTAGTCACAATATATGCAACAATCGCATTAAAGACCGGTACAAAGACAAACGGGATAAACATCAATGGATTTAATACAATCGGAAAGCCAAAAATGATTGGTTCATTGATCCCAAATAATCCTGGAATAAATGAAAGTTTCGCAACTTCACGACCACTATAGGTTTTAGGGGTAAAAATCAAGATTGCAAGAATTAAGCCAAATGTTGCACCAGATCCTCCGATCATTGCATACACATTTGTCATTGTATTTGGTGCCACTGAAATATCAGCAAAGCTTTTAGTTTCAGCAAATTTAGCCACGTTTTCTAAGAAAATCGGCAGCCATAGAGCAGAAACAACCCCCCAAACAATATTAAAGCCATGCAGACCTAAGAACCACAAAATTTGTTCTAATAAAATAACGACGATAATTGCAGGTAACCCTGTTCCAACAGAAGTCAGCGGTTGCACAAATAATTGACTGACCAGATCCATAAACGAATTAAAATCAAAAGCTTCGATCACGACTTTCATTATAGAACAAGCCAGCAACACAATTGAAATTGGAATTAATGCAAAGAATGAATCAAATACATTTGGCGGCACATTACCTGGCAATTTGATTGCAATTTTATGCTTCGCCAAAATTGAATAGAAGAATACTGCAAGTAAACCCACAATCAAGGCTGTAAACATTCCTTCATAACTAAAGAAATTATTCGCATAACCTTGAATAGCTTCAGCAGAATTATCAGCAAAATTCACATTATTAGGCACCATAACAAAGTATGCCGCAAAAGCTAACAAGGTTGCTAACAATGGATTGATATTCGCCTCAGGATGTTTTTTCATCAACTCTTTAGCATAATTATAAGCAGTAGAAAATACGATCAATAACGCTACGATACCCAAAGTTCCTAAATAGACATTGCCAAAAATTGCTGATGCCGTTTGGCCGATGGCCGTCTCTCCAAAAAATGCATCGATCTGCATTTTGATTAAATTGGAAAATGACCCCACAACCGTAAAGGGAATACTGCTAATAAAAGCATTTTTAATTGCTTGTAAAACACTGTTGTTATCAACTTTATTGGCGATCTTTAGTAATGGATCTTGAATTTTTTCGATATTTATTTTCATTTTAACTCACCCTTCCTATGTTATCTTTCTATTGAGATTGATTTAATTTGTCCTGGCTTAAACTCACCTAATAAAATTTCTTTTACCTTAGCCAAAGATTCAAGTATATTACCATTTAAATCGACAAAACGAACAGTGCTTTCAGTTGGTAAAGTGATTTTTTCATCCAGAACCGCCTCAGTTAAAGATGGATTGTATAAACGAAGATTAATCCATTGCTCATCACGGCTTAATTCTAATGCACTAAAGACCAGTTTTGAGTCATTTAAATTTATGAATTTTTTTAAATCATGTAAATGGTCTACTTTATTACTTTGAAAATATTGAATAGGGTTAGTAAAACGATTCAAGGTTTGCATTTGATAATACGGGCATGTCACTGAATAGACTTGATACTCTTTTTGACTGATTACTGGATCAAAAACATCAGCAATTAATAATGACAATTCCATCTCTAGAGTACCTAATACTTGGCTATCAGGTGTTGGGATATAACGATATTGGTTGCCAGAAGCATCTCCAGGTCTTCTCAACAATTCGGGTCTACCTAAAAATCCTACTCCTCTAAACAATGTAATAAACAGGTTGTTGTCGACCACTTGATACTCCTTGATTCCTTTACTCATCACAGTCCAGCTTGTTGCCGAATCATGAATATTTGAATAATGAATCATCGGATAGATTTCTGTAGGTTCTTCTTTCCAGCCTAATTTTTTCCAATCGTGAATATGAGGATCTTGATTCTCTCTTTCCACAATTCCGAACAAAGTATCTGCGTAGCTGACTTTAGTCTCAACGGGTGTTTTTACAACTAAGCGCATACGATGATCCAGCGCTTGATTATTGATTTTTAATTTCATATCAATTCGCTTAGAATCATTCTTTAATGACAAGGTAAAGGTATAGTCGATGACAGCATTCGTCTGTTGTGCTTTTCTGGCCTCTAAATCTTTTGGAACTTGCCACTTGCCTGTTACTATCATTTCAGAAAGTAGCGGTCCATTTTCAACGGAAACATCAGGTGTATCAAATAATAACTGATGGACTTGATCATGATAAGCAGGAGAATAATCATATGTGTCACCTTCATCACCTGACTCTTCAATAAATAGACAGTTTTCGTAAGTCTTTCCCTGCTCTTTTGCCGTAATCGAGAAATTTCCCTTTGAAAAAATAATTTTATAATTTGCATTTTCAATCATAGTCTCTTTAAAATCGACTGTTTCTACATTTTCATTGACTTCAATTTGCTCTTTTACAGTAACGATCAAATAAGAAAGTGCTGGGATTTCCTTGACTAAACTTATCTTGTGAATATAGTAGTACTTCGATTCATCATAATCACTTTCTGATCTTCTGACTTCACCAGCATATACTTTTTCTGTTGATAAAATTTGTACCTCTAATTCTTTGTCCCTTTCATCAAACAGCTTGATTTTTTCAAGTTTGGTACTGACTTCTACTATCTGGGTATCTGTTCTAGTATATGGTAGAGTATTAAATAGCACTAAGTCATTCTCTTGAATTCCTTTTATTGATTCCGAAATTTTTCTTACAAGATAATCAATCGTGGAGTATGATAATTGATCTGCTTCTTTATACCTCGCTAAGATCATCTCATTCGTCTTGTCTGTATTACAACCACCGATGCTATCGTGAGCATGATTTTTCAACAGTAATTTCCAAATATAATCCAAAAGCTCTCGTTTAAATGGAATCCCTAAATCATCAGCTAGTAGCATTAAAGGTTCTAATTGAAAAATCAAACGATTTTCAATCGTATCGTTCAATTTTTTTAGATCGTATCTTGATGAATAAATCGAACGATGAATTTTTGAAACGCTACCACTCATAAATTCACCCTGAACAGTTGGCAACTCTGTTGTTTTTTCTCTTAATAAAGTAAAAATATGTGGATAATTGCTCTCTTCAATCTGATATTCAGCGCCAAATTGTTCATTGATTTCTTGAATAATTTCTTTCAAATTTCGATCAACTGCTCGCTGATCGCCACCCACTGGTAAAGTAACGATATCTGTAGCATTATCCTGAGACACAAGATCTAACATAGCTTTTTTCTGATAAACTTCACCTTCAACTAGAGCCACTCCAGCATAATAGCCATTACGGATATTGATCGTTAAAACTTTTGACCCATCTTCGGCCGTCCAATAAAATTCCCGGCTCTTTGTGACTTCATTTGGCATCCCCCGCCAAAACACAGCGTCTTCGATCCCAAAGCCATTATAAATTTTCGGCATATCTTTACCTTGACCAAACGAATCAGGTAAATAGCCTAATGATGTATGACCACCTAGACGTTTTGACATATCAATTCCAATTTGTAAGTTTTTAACAACTGATTCTCCCGCAACCACAAATTCGTCCATCTGTGTATACCAAGGTCCAATAAATAGTTTATTTCCTTCAACAAGTTCTCTGATCTTCGTTTCTTTTTCTGGATATACTTTCAAATAATCATCTAAAATACTCAATTGTCCATCCAAATAATAATAATCCAGTTCGTTATTTTCTAATGCATAAATCACCTCATCCATATGATAAGAAAATTGAATAAATGCTTCATTATCACTAAAGTACCACTCACGATCCCAATGAGTATGGGCGACTACATGTATTCTCTTCATTTAATCTTCTCCCTCCCGCTCTTTTCTTAATCAATATACTCTGGATTTCATAAAAAGAAAACGATTTCGGTAATATTTTCAAGTATTTTCTTTCGAAAGCTTATACAATGAAAATATTTTCATCAAAAGAGGACAAGCTGAAAATAAAAAAGTGCCTAGTATGATAGAAAATAACTCTCTCACTAGACACTAATTTTATTTATCTATTGTTTATCAATTAAAAATATTTTCATCTATTATATTCACTCCAACTATCAATTCTTCTTATTCTAATTGATGATTCATCAACTGATCTATTTTGAAAATTGCTTTTTGTCGACTTTCAAGTACAGAATCTGCATACGTATCTAGAGTCATTTTTGCCGAAGTGTGCCCTAAAAGCTTACTCAAACTGGATATATCTACGCGTTTTTCTATGCATCTGGTTGCAAATGTATGCCGCAAAGAATGAAAATGGATATTTCTAATTCCTGAGGCTTCTACAACTTTTTTAAACCGATATCTGATTACTCTAGGTTCAGTCATTTTATTTTTGCACGATACAACATGACTTGAATGAGACAATGCTTTCTTGGCAAGCAAGTATTTTTTCAAATTTTCGGCTAACGGCACTACCCGTGATGATTGATCTGTTTTAGGAAATCCAATCAGTATTTCTGTTTTGTTCTCTTCGCTATGACTGCTCACTCTAGAAATCGTACGATTAACACCAATAGTTCCGTTCTCAAAATCAATATCTGACCACTTAAGACCACTAATCTCACCAATCCGAAGACCTGAGTACAAGGCTAAAATAATTGCAGAACAGCCTTTTTCTTTGAAAGCAAAATATTCTAATTGTTTTTGCTCATTCATCGTCAGAGCAACTGGCACTTTATTCCTATATTTTTTTCTAGTCAATTTGATATTTCGACAAGGATTAGAAGAAATTATGTTTTGATTTTCTGCTTCTTCTAAAATTTTTTTAAGTAAAATAAAAATATTATTGGTTGTTCCATGTGATAGCCCAAGTTTTTCTAACGTTTCAATATAGCTTCTGATATCTTCATTCGTCAGATCACCTATTCTTTTTTCACCAATATAAGGAAGAATATATTTTTTTATTAGCCACTTGTAGTTAAAGAATGTGGATTGTTTGATAGTGGATTTTTTATAATGATATAGCCAATAAACACTCCATTCTTCAAGATCACCGTTAAAAATCCTAAGAGCGTTTGGCTCATAATATTGCGCTTTTAATATAATTAATTTTGACTTCACCTCTATATATCGTTTTCCATAAGTGTATCCATAAATAATTCTACCTTCACTGTCTCTTTTTTTTATATATCGGCCTTCCCATCTTCCATCTTTCCGTTTATAAATATTTTCTCCTTTTCTAGTCATCTCTATACCCCTTCCAACAAACAAATCTTACTCCAAAATCATTTCAAAACAAATAATTAAAATAAATAGGATGAATTTAATATACCTTATATCATTATAAATATACACTACTATTTAATATTTTTTTGTTTCGTTTGGTATATAACTGATATTTTTCACTCGATTATATGAAATTATTTTAAAACGACACCAAGAAAACGCTTTCCAATTGATTTAAAGAACAAAAAAACCAAACAAAAAATAAAGTCTTTTTGTTTGGTTTTGTATATAATAATAGTTTTTAAAGAAGTCACTCAATTTACTTAATTATTTATTTTACTTTGCAGCCACAGAATTTGTAAACATGGAAATATCTTCCTGTTTCAAGACCTTTAGAATCGTATTCTGGTGTTGTAGAAATTAATTTTGCACAGCTGTCATAAAATTTTCTATTGTTATAGACTGTGTAAATTTTGGCATATTTAGTTGTAGTTTCTGATTCAGTAGTAACTGTAACCTCTCCTTTTAAAACTAATCTAGGGTTACTTGATTTTGCACTAGTTACCTCTGTTTGAGCTTCAAAATATGTGTTTTTTGCAGTCGTTGCTTCGGCTTGTTGCCCTCCGAAGCTTACTAAAATGAATAGCCCCATTGCTAGTGAAAACATAACTAATAATTTCTTTTTCATTTATAACATCTCCTCGAAATATATTTTTAAGTGACCCTTTAAAAAAACCAAAATTATCAAATAGATTTGAAAGAAATATCGAATCACTCTTCATTAGCAGTTGATCCGTTCATCCTTTCGTAAATATGTGGCTATTTCTTATGATAAAAATAAACCAACATATGTAATAAACTCTGATTTTTTAGATTTCCTATGTTTTTTATATCATCTAAAATAGCTTGTATAAGCTATTTATCGATTTAAACTTTCTATCATGTGTATGGGTAAAATTCTCATTTTGACAACTCCGATAATATTTTTCTTAGGAACAAAACCATAATATCGACTGTCAGTAGAATAGGGTCGATTGTCACCCAATACTAAGTATGAGTCTTTGGGAATGATTAGCTGACCATTTTTGATAGCTTTTACTTCAAAGTCTTCTGTAAAGAAAGTATTCATACTTTGCATTTTTGTTACTTCTTTATGATCAATAAATGGCTCTGTCAATTCTTCATTGTTCACAAATAGCTTATCATTCTTGTATTGCACAGATTCGCCAGGCAAACCAATTATGCGTCGAATCGTATTTCCATGTTGATCAGGAGTCTTAAAATAAGCTATACTGAAGCGAGTAATCCTCGCACGACGATTGATGTACACAAAATCATTTTCAGAGAGTGTCGGCAGCATGCTATATCCTTCTACTTTAGCAAAGGTAAATAAGAATAAAGAAAGCCCCCAAATAAAAATGCATGTAATCAAGATTGAACTACTGATTTCAATACTAAATCGAACAAGCTTTTTTTGTTTTTTTCTTTTGTAATGCGTTGAATTTCTTTTTTTCTTTGTTTTTTGATTTGTCTGCTTTTTTCTTTTAGTAAGTTCATTTTGGTCTCGCATCACTGGAGCCTTATTTTTATTCTTTAGGCGTTTTTTTACATCACTTTTATTTGAAGGCTTGCGTAACTTATTTTTGGTTTTTGATGGATGCCTTGTATGTGCCATAAACATTTAACTCCGCTATTTTTTTTCTGCCAATGATTTTTCATTTATCTTAAATTGTTTGATCACAGCCTGCTCATTTCTCTTCACACGTTCAATATCCCCTTTAAAAGATTCTAGCAAAGATGGATCACTATAAAAGCCTTTTTCTTGCGAAGATAGATTGATCCCCAGCTCCTTCATTGAAGAATAATAACGATTGATACGAATTTGTCCATCACCATTAATACGATAGTCTGCTCTATTCAAGGCAAATGCAGCTAGTCGTAAAGAGAGGTTTTTTAAATTTTGCTCAGCCCGCTCCCCTTCACCAGATTCAGCTAAGAGTAATTGATCCTCAATATCCCGAAGATTATAATATCCGGAAACAATTGCCTTTTTATCTTCTTCCCCTAAATTCGTTGATTGATAATAAACCGCAAACATGGAAGTAGCAATGCCTATCAGCATGACAATAAAACATAAGAAACTAGCAATGACGCTTTTTTTCTTTTTCTTCTGTAGTTGTCTCCTTTTTCTGGCAATTACTTTTCTTTTACGTTTATTTTTTGTTCGGATCAAAAGAATTTTTTTTTGTTCTTTTCCGGTCTTTATAATCCCAACTAAGAACAAGAAAATAAAAAGAAGAAAGATAATTGCTATCGCTAAACTTATGACTGCAATCCAATCTAATAATGTCATTTTATCTCTTCCAACTTTCCGTCCTACCTTTTTTTAGAGGGGCGTTTCTTTTTCTTGGTCTTTTTATTTGTCGCAAAATGAATAGCAAAGAAAATAATCAAGATAAGCCCTAAAATGCCTCCTATGATCATAGCGACTAATTTAAAATCAATTCCGCGTTCTTGATCGAGACCAATGTCTTCACGGTTAAACTTATCAGCTTCTTCTTTGGTAATTTCAAACGTTTCAGTCCATTCCCAGGTTTTATCTTCGGATGCTGCTTTGACATGTGCACGATATTTTCCTGGAATCATCGCTTGACCTTCCATACTGACTGGATAGTTTAAAACCGTATTTGGTGCCATTCTCATTTTTGTCTTTTTCGATTCATATAGTACTTCATCATTTTTCTCAGGCATGATTTGAACTTCAACAGTCAAATCATCCAGCAAATCAGACGTTTCGTTTGCCAAATCGACAACAATCGTGTTGCGTCCATTCGGCTGAGTTCCATAAGTTTTAAGATACCCCATTTTAGGTTCAACTTTTGTATCACTTTCTCTAAGCAACATTGCAATCGTATAAGCATATTCGTTAATGATTGTTGTACCAGTATTTTTTTTCTTTTGATCTTCTTTTGCTACTTTTTGTAGTTGAATCCCGCCTAAAATAATGCCCTCGTAGCTAGTTTCTGGCATATTGATTTCTAACTCTAGCTCCTTATCCGATTCTGGAGGAAGCGTTACTGTTTTAGGTGCCTTTACAATATCAGTAAAATCAAACTTCATAGAAGCATCTTTATCAAGTTTTGTTTTTCCATATTCAAGAACACCATTTGAATTGGTTCTAGCACTATTCAATCCGACGTTGACGGTGACTTCTTCTTTGCTGAGGTTTGATAATGTAATTGATACTTTCTGCTTTTGCCCAGGTGTCATTCTCAAATTAAAATAGCCTGACTCATCAATTTGATTTTCTGGATGGTTGGTTTTATATAAAAAACCAACTGCTCCTGAAGGATCTGCGGAAGCCTCACTTATTTGGACATGAACAAAAGAAATTGAAATGATCAAAAAGAAAGTCATAGTTAGCTGCTGAAAATTTTTTTTCATAAACGTAAAACAAATCCTCTCATTCAAAGACAAGCCCCCAATTACTAAAACTCGTAATAATTAGTGAGCTTGCCTTCTAAAACATTCTCGGTTTATTTATTCAGTTATTAATTTTAAAGTACTTCTGCAAGTTCCCATAAAACAACCGCAGTGTGCGCTTCTTTCGTTTTCACAGTTTTACCTGGAACGAAGAGTGATACTGAACCACTTTCAATTTTGTTAGCATTTGTTGCATTTGGTACACCAGTTGTATCTTCAGCTGTACCTTTTCCAGTAGCAGTATGATAAGCAGGAGTATTACCAAAAGCAACTGTATACGTACCAAAACCATCTTTAGCATCTTTTGTTTCTAATACGTCAATTACATTCCCTGATTGTTTTAATTCAAATGCTGACCCAGTCGATGCTAAAACGGCATGAGGGCTAACAGCAGCATCTGTTGCTGTCTCAACGATTGGATTTTTAAAACTAATTGTAGCATTGTCTAAAAGATTTCCAGATGTCGCTTTAAATTGTTGAGTCATTGAAGCTCTTAAAGCCCATTTTCCGCGTTTATCAATACGTTTATCTGTTAATTGTAAATAAACACCACGCTTTTCTTTTGTTCCGTTTTTATCAATTTCCACTTGTTGAGCAAAATAATTTTCGTCAGTTAAGACAGCACTTTGTTGTTTGAAATCCATGCTTGAAACACCATCGATTTTCAATGGACCATTATCTGGATTTGGAGTGTATGGTGGTGTAACTTCATCTGTAGGGATTTCTGGATCCTTATCTGTATTTTTACCAGAATCTTCTACATAATCGATCGTTCCTTGGCTATTTGCTTGAGTTGCTTTTCCATTATCTGCACTTGCCGCAGCTGGTAATAATACATTTGCACCTAGTGCAGCTAATAACGCGATAGAACATAGTGTTCTTTTTTTCATTTGTGTTTCCCCCTATTTATCTTTTAATATTTATGGTAACTCGGATAATATCCAAGTCAGCACCGTTTGGTATTTTCCAGGTTCTCTATCAGATGATCCTGGAACAAAAAATGTTACTGCATTGTTTTCATACATTTGCTTATTTTCAAAGTTCGGATCAAGAATCGGTTGACCTGTTTCATCAACGAGCGGTGCGAGTGTAGACTCTAAATCATTTTCATTTTCGGCAGATGCGCCAAATTCTACACTCCAAATTCCCTGACCTCTTCCTTTATCAGCTTTAGCTAAATCGTAAGTTGTTTGAATTTTATCAATTTTGATAACATCATTTACTAATGATGGTGCATATTTTTTGTCCATCGAAGAGTTTGTCCACGATTTATCTAATGAAATATACGATCCTTTTAGTTCAGATGCTTCATTGTTTGGTATCATGAAATTTGTCTCTTGACGAACTTGTAAGGTCCAACCTGCTCCAGTAGAGCGACTATCGGTCACTTGAACAAAATTACCTCTTGCCCCCGTATTGTCATGAAACAATTGTGCTCTAGCCTGATAAAACTGATCTTCTTTTGATATTCGATTTCGGCCAAAGTCTAATCTAGGGACAAAATCAATTCTCAAGAACCCTTCTGTTGAGGGACTTGGCCCTGGATCGACTGGCTTCACAGGTTTTTCTGGATCCACGACTTGTGGCGGAATAAGCGATGCATCAAAACCAATCGTCCCTTCATTTGTAGCAGACTGAGCCTGAACCTTAGTATCTGGAATGAGCAAAAGAAGGATAGAGAAACAAAAAGTGAATGTTAGTATCTTTTTCAAGGTTTGGTCTCTCCTTCGTTTTCTTTTCTTTGCTTTTTCACATAGACATAAAGTGCCGATAAAGCAAGAACTATGCCGCTAAGCATCAATGATTTTCTTACGATTTCTCCAGTTTGAGGAAATCGTCCGATTGGTTTACTTTTTTGGGGTCCTTCAGAAACATTTAAATTGGTCTTTGACTCTGAAGTAGTCGTTGGTGGGTCTTTTTTTTCATCTTCTCGATAAAATTCAATCACCGCTTCATGGCCAACTTGACCACCATCATCTGCAAAAGATGTCACTGGCTTCCAAAAAATCATGAGACCTAAAATAGAGATGGTCAGAATGCTGATACGTAAAAATTTTTTATTCATATTCTTTCCCTCTCCTTCTATGGTCCTTCAAGCAATTCCCATTCGATAATACCTACATAGATACCAGATTCTTTAACAGCGCCAACTTCCGTTTTTAGTTTAAAACCATCTCCTGAAGCTGACCACTTCTCACTAACTTTATTAGGTGTTCCATCTTTATTTGTACCCACTGCAACATCTTGCATTCCAGCATTCAATGTAACTTCATTGCCGCTATATATATAACGAACTGCATTTGTTACAATTTCTTGATTACTGTTTGTCAATTCTTGTTTCATGCGGGCTTGTAGTTTCCAAGGTTTTTTTGTTGCTCTACTATCTTGAATGACTAATGCACCATCAATTCGAACAGGCTCTTCGATCACACTTTCCTCTGCCTTAACGATTTGTGTTCCAAAATCAATTTCCGTAGGAGCAGAAACTAATACGATTCGACCTTTAAATTGATACGTAACGGCACGACCACCTTCAACAATCTCAATGGCATTTTCTGGCATTGGTGAGCTGACGATTTCATATTTCTTTTCTAGCTGATCATTCACCGCTTTCAGCACATCTGCTTCTTTCGTCAAATCGACCTTACTACCAACTTTTCTCGTTAAAACAATTTTTGGATGAATTACATTATTTTCTTCATCAACAAAATTAATAGTCAAATCAGCCTCTCCAGCTTTGATTGTCAGGTTTAGAATTTTCTCCTCCGAAGTATGTCCTTCACCATCTACCGCGTAGACTTTGATTACTTGTTTTCCAAGTGTCAATGCTGATTTTGGCAACGTGAACTTCCAATCGATCTTTTTACCAGGATTAGTCATATCATTTGGAACTTTATCGCCAAATTTGACCGCTGTTCCATCGTTAAGCGTGTAATATAGATCTACAAGTGGACTTTCGGAATCACGCCATTGTCCTGTAACCTCAAAATCATTTCCTTGGATTAGCTCTTGGTCAGCTTGATCAATGAAGACTTCTGGTGGGTTTCCAGGCAGACCGATAGTTACATCATAGGCCATTTTGGTGCTTTCATTACTTTCAAGTGACGTTGGTTGATTTTTCATAAAGATAGCCGTATCCATTTTTCTAAGGTCAGTTGTTACATACACCAACTGATCTGCCGGATAATTTTGAGCTTCATAACCAAGTGAATCTAATGCTGTAAAACCTGAATCATCATAATTGAAAAACTGGCTTAAGAAATAATCTCTAGGTTGTGTATTAGTCCCTTGGATCCAATGTTTTCCGGTCCAGTTTTGGACATGATCTGGTCCGGTAAAAAGATACTGAAGTTTATAGCCATTTTCTCCAGCATCTTGGATATAGACACCTTTATTGTCTCCAATCGCATAAATTGGCACCTTATCATTCTTATTTAGCTCGGTATCAATCATCGAACCAACGATGAAATTCGCTTCTCGATTTGTACCAGTATTTGTTACAGTGTATTCAACGTTTACAGTCCCTGTAGTCTTACCAGTCATTAAAATTTCCACACGCAATTTTTTAGAGCTAAATTCTGTGTTATAAACTAATTTATACACAGTCATGCCATTTGGTAAAATACGTTTGTAATACTTATACCCTTCACTGGTAATATGGCTTCCCGTATTAAAAACACTAGGACTTGTATTGCTACCGAAAGCATAGATCAAACCATAACTTGTCCATAATGATTGTCCCGCTTCTTCTGGTTTACTCATAGGATTTTGAGTATGGTAAATATGCTGAACTCGTTTGTCATTATCCATGAAAGTTACATTAGGAATAGCAAATTGCTTTTGTTTATTACCAGAAATACTTGTTGTTCCAATAGCTTCTGTTGGACCAAACCCATAACGTAATTCTTTTCCTTCACCGGCTATTATTGAGGCTTCTTCTGCTGTATATATCTCTGTCCATTCCTCTGTGTAAGGTGTTGCTAAAGTAGCACGACCCTGCAATTTTTCATCTGGTTGAACAGAGAAAGATTCTACAGACGTTTCTTCTTTTCCTATCACTAATTCGTTTGAACGCTCTTGTTCAGTTGATGCTTGAATGGTCTGTTTGGTGCTAGAGTTAGTCATAGCTTGGAAGTATAGTACGGTTTGTTTTGACTCTTTGTTAAGTGTTACTTCTAACTGATCTTTATCCTCATCGACTTGGACGAGAGAGATTTTTTCTTTGTTCATCTCAAGAATTTTGTCTTTATCAAAGGTAACTTCATCAGAGTATTCTAATAAAATTAGTTGATCTTTCTTTGAAGGTTTTACGCTTAATGAGAAATATGCTTCATTATTTGAAGATGCTTGAACTTGCTTTTCCGTTTGCTCTAAGCTAATCTTATTAGATATCGTTTCAGAAGCTTTTATTGAAGACTGATTCATAAAAAAGAGGCTGCCAAATACCAGTAATACTCCAGTTATACCGAAAGCGAATACCTTTTTCCCTATTTTCATTTTTTCAACTCCTTTCTAAAACTAGTTTTCTTGCTCGCGGTCCTAAACGTGAGCAAGAAAAAAATCTTTGCTTCTTTATTGGGCTTTTCACACGATCCTACTCGCACAATGATCATTCGCTGAGCAGATAACCTATTGAACGAACAGTCTTAATGATCTTGGCATCATCTACGTTAGCTTCTATTTTTTTTCTCAAATGAAAGATAATATTGGCTACGCGATATTGCTTTTCATTTATTTCTGATTTCCAGACAAACTCATATATTTCCTTATAGGTTACAGCTTTGTTTCTTTTTTGGTATAAAATTTCAAAAGCCCGATACTCAAGTCTCGTCAGACTTACTTCTTTGTGGCCATTTATTGCAACACTTAAATTGTTAGGATAAAGCTCAATTTTACAAGAACTTAATTGATTATCTTGTTGCGCCAAAATTGTGTTTCTATTTTGTTGGTTATGGAACCGATCATTTTGCTGACGATGTAATGCATTTTTCACCACTAATAAAAATTCTTCTGGAAAATCATTTGCGGGTAAAACACCATCTACACCTAATTTTAAAAAAACTATATTTTTAATACTACTCATCTCATTTGTTAAGACCCAGACTAATTTGTTTGTTACGGCTTTGATTTCTATGATGTTTTTCAAAGTAAGGCTCATTGCATTATCATCACCGCTACTATCTGGAATAATGACACAGTCTATCTCTTGACTAACTTGATGGATATTTTCTTCATGTATCAATTTTATCTGACCAATTTCATTGATTTTTTCTAAGTAATCTTTAGAAAGTGCCACTGGAAATGAAGCAACTCCGATGTTATACATATACTGTCCTTCCTTTTATACTTATTTTTATATAATGCTATTTTCAAAAATAATATAACAATCATAATGTTTTTTTTAAGTTTTCCATCATGTTATACTCAATTTAATGATGATCATCACACGACAAAAAGTTTTCCTCATTGTTGTACAAAGAGGAAAAAGCGCTGTAAGTATTGTTGTTACTCACACAAAAATAGTTGTTGACGGTTCAATGACGGCGTAAAAATATCTAATAGAAATAATAAATTATAAAAATGCCAACGCTATAACTTTTAAAGTTATGGCGTTGGCATTAGTCGGAATTACGATTTTTACCTGACTGATACATTTTTAAATTCGTCAAACATTAGTTGATCTAACCTTTGAACAACCTCTTTGCGACTTTCAAGCATTGAATCTGTATAAATATCTAACGTCATTTTAACAGATGTGTGTCCTAACAATTTACTCAAACTAGTTATATCTGTCCCCATTTCGATGCATCTGGTTGCAAACGTATGTCGAAGAATGTGGAAATGTGTATCGGAAATTCCAGCTTTTTTAATAGAGCTTTTGAAACGGTAGCGAATTACTCTGGGCTCCGCTAAGTTATTTTTACACGTTACCACATACTCGCTTTCGCTGTGTTTTCTTTTACTTAACAAGTAATACAATATTTTATTTGACAATGGTACGACTCTACAAGACTGTTCGGTTTTCGGAGTGCTTATAATTATATTGGTTTTACTTTCTGTTTCAAAGGAAGTTTTTACTCGAGAAACTGTTCGTTTTATATAGACAACTTCTTTATTAAAATCAATATCTGACCATTTCAATCCGCTGATTTCACCAATTCTAAGACCAAGGTATAGAGATAAAATGATTGGTGAGCACCCTCTTTCGTTGAAAGCAATGGCCTCTAACTTTCGTTGATCTGTTCTAGATAAGGCAATGATAGAGTTATTTTTTTTGTGTGGTAATCGAATTTTTTTATATGGACTCCCAAGTACAAGTTGGTTATTTTCTGCTGCGATTAGCATTTTCCTTAACAAGGCGAAAATATTTCTGATAGTTCCGGAAGCTAACTTTCGTTTCTCAAGGGTAATAATAAATGTCTGAATTTTATCTTCCGTTATATTATGTAGATAGCTATTCTCAAAAAAAGGAACTATGTAGTTATTACACAACCAGTGATATTGTGCATACGTAGAACTTTTAACTACGTTTTTCACTTCATTCTCTAACCAAAAATCACACCAACCTTTCAGTAGTTCTTCTTTATACTCCTTGTTCCCACTTCCAATTAGTTCAGCTTTTACAACAATCAACTTTGTTTTAACCTCGTTGTATTTCTTTGCATATACATAGCCATATTTTATTGAGCCACTTTTATTTCTTCCTTTTATATAGCGACCTTCCCATCTTCCATCTTTTCGTTTGTAAATATTTTCCCCTTTTTTAGACATTTCAACTCATTCCTTCATCTATTTATTTGACCATTTTTTTGACGGCTAATAAAAGCTCCTATAAATGTAGATTTTGCTGTGAAATCAAAGAGATTCAATTAAGAAAATATATTTTTTAAAGGAAATTCTCAATTTTTTTCGTTTTATAAAAAAAAAATGAGAAATAACGTATTGAAACACTGTTGACTTCTTATGTTTTTCCAATTAGACTATTACTAAGCCAGTAAAAACATCCAATCTTCTTCTTTGTACAACAATGAGGAAATTTTTAACCTATTTACTATCAAAAAATCCTTTTATTTTGTTTGTTTAAAATCCTAAAGATATCATAACTAGTATATATATTAATAAGAAATCTAAATACATAAAAAAAGTTTCTGCCGCATTTCAGCAAGCAGAAACTTTTTTATGTTAATACTTCGTATTCAGCAATCGTACTTGAAATAATTCCTGGACGGTTCTTTTCATTCTCCGTATCTTCTTTCGCTTCTTTTCTTTGATGCATCTGCTTAAACGATTGGCTTTTCACCCAATTTTTTTGATGTTCTCTTGACGTCCAGCGACTTAAAACAACTAATTCAGTTACGTTTGGATCATCTGGTAATGTCCGTTGCATTAATTGAAAATTTAAAAAGCCTTCAACAGTTTCCATACTCTCTTTGGTGTGGCCTGCTGTAAATTGTCGAATGATTTTTTGTGACTGGGCAGTCTCAGTTTGAATTGTATTGGTTACAATATACATCTCTTTCCCTCCATTATTCTGTAAACTTTGTTTGAATAAAATGATCATCAATGATTTGTCCTTGCTCGAAATGCAGAACTCGCTGACAAGTTCGACTCAGAAACTCTTTGTCATGAGTGATCACCAACACTAAAATCCCTTCCTTATGTAGCCAACGAATTGTCTGACTAACTTCTTCCATATGCAATAAGTCTAGCCCACTTGTCGGTTCATCAAAAATAATGATTTTTTTCCCTGACAATAAGGCACTGGCAATTGCGACTCGTTGTTTTTCACCACCAGACAAGGTTTGAGGATGCCGTAGTAAAAGTGGTTCTAAATTGAGCATAGCCACAATTTTGTCAAATTCTTGGGTATTTTTTGCATTCAAGCTGATTTCTTTTTCTACTGTTTCAAAAAATAATTGCAGATTAACATCCTGCATTACAACAAAACTCTCTTTAATAAGTTGTTTCGCATTCATGACCTGCTGATTTAATTTGATAGTTCCCTGCTTAGGCTTAATCAATCCTGATACAAGTCTGGAAAATGTTGATTTACCCGCACCATTAGGACCAACAATTCCAGTAATAACAGAACTAGTCAATGTTAGAGCAGGGATTTTTAATATGGAAGGTTGTCTCCGATAGTGAAACTCAAGTTCTTCACATACCATTGTCAGCTGTTCTGGGGACGGAGTGGATTCAGCAACTCTCAATAAGTACGTTTGTTCAAGCGATCTTAGCCCCATGTTATTGATTTCTACAGCAGATTTCTCTCTCATTTCTTGACGTGTATAGCTTTCAATAATTGTTCCGCTATCCATTAACAAATAGCGATCAGCAAGATCAGTCAAGTAATGTAAACGATGCTCAGACACAATGATCGTCATCCCTTGTTTTTTTAATACCTGTAAATATTTCTTTAACTGTTCTATTGTTGCTTCATCTAAATTACTTGACGGTTCATCCAATAAAAACAGCTGATGTTTCAACATACTTGCAGAAGCAAAGGCAATTAACTGCTTTTGCCCACCAGACAAATGAAACATACTTCGTTCTAAAAATTTTTCTAAAGAAAATAAACGCGTAATCTCAGCGATCCGGTTAATCATCTCGTCTCTTGGTACTCCATAATTTTCCATTGCAAAAGCTAATTCAGAATAGACATCACTAGTAAAAAACTGTGTCTTAGGATTTTGAAAGACAACGCCGATCCCTTGCACATATTCATTAAACTCTTTTGTTAGTAAATTTTGCCCTAAAACAGTTCCTGTCCCTGCCAGATCCCCAGTGTATAATTCAGGAATCAAGCCATTTAAAATTCTCAGTAACGTTGATTTACCACAACCGCTTTTACCACATAAAACAATAAATTCGCCAGCTTTAATTTCTAAATCTACCTTTTGAATGATCGTTTCCTGATCCTCATAAGCAAACGACACATCATGCAAATCAATCATCAAATCAGCCTCCCAACAATCGCGCTCAAAATCAAAATGCTGATCAATAAATAATCTTGAATTTTCAACCGTATCTCATAAACACTGGTATGTGTCTTAGGATTCGCTAAACCACGAACTAGTGCTGCTGAAGATAAATCCAAAGACGTATTTTCGGCCGACATCAATATAGGAACAATGATGTACTCCATTGTTTGAAACGGGTGAAGAAACAACTCAGCTGTAGAAAGAGCGATTCCACGATATTTCAGTGCATTGCGAATACTTCTAAAATCCTGAAAAAGTGTTGGAAAAAAACGAAATAACACGGTCAACGGAATAATCAGGCCAAAAGGAATATGACACTTCTTTAAAGCGGCGATCCATTCACTGATTTTCGTCCGATTCATTGCAAAAGCAGCGGCCATGATCGTTGGCAGCATACGTCGATTACCTACAAATAGAAAATCAAAGAAAGCGGCCACTCCATTGTCTATATAAGGAAATAGCAAATAATCACCTAAAACGAGTAGCCAAAAGATACCATAAAAAAGCGTTCCTTTTTTTAAACTACCATTCAAGAAAAATAAAACGTACAGCAATGTCACAAATAAGACTTCTGCTTTAAACGGTAAAGGAAACATCAATAAAAAACTCGCAAATAAAATCGTACATAGTTTACTTCTGGGATCAAACGTTACGTATGTTTTTTCCATAGTTTTTTCCTTTAGCTTTATCAAAATGCTTATTATAAATTTTTTGCCCAATAATTATACCCAAAATACTACAAACAATCACCGCTATTGTACAAACATAAAATGTTGTGGTAGTGATTGGCGCAAAGACTTTATCAATATAAACGGCATCTTTTCCACGAGCCACTAATGAATCGATATATGCATTTTTCATAAACCACAACGGCAGTACCGGTCCCATCAAACCAAAGCTAAATACCGTATAACTAAACATTGTACGAGCTTTCTCTGATAATTTTGTATGGTATTGAATCCAGTCAGCAACAACTGCGCAAAGAATATTTGGTAAAAATGATAGCGGAAAATGACCGGATACTAGAAAAAATAAACCCATGACACTACCCATGATTGTAATTGCACCGAAACGAGGGATACGATGAATCACTAGCAAATAAACAATTCCTGCAAAAAGTGCTGTTGCGCTAGGAATAAGAACTGAGTTAAAGGCTGGGATCGTAAACCTTAAAATAACCATTGCAATCGTTACAACTAAAAAATAAATAGCTGTATAGATCCCAATTGAAATAAAATCTTGAATTTTTAACTTGTTCATTCTTTTACTATCTCCTCTTACTTTATTGTAAATAAAAATAATAGCTGACCATATAATTCACTTGTAATCTTAAGCTGATAACGACCAGTTTGTTCAAATTGTTTACTAGGCAGTAACAACTGTTCTTCTGTCAACTCATAATTTAACGAATAACCGTTCTCTGAATTTTTTTTAGTTTTGTACAATTCAAATAAAGGGGCTTGCTGTTTCAATTCGTTGATTAAACCTGGATCAATTGATAGACAAATCATTTCTCCATCAGCATATTCCGATTTAGACATTTTGGGTATAACACCCATCGGTTGTTTTAAATAGGTAATAAAATGAACATCTTCAAATCCATCAGCAAGAATATCGATCCTGACTTGCTCCCCTTTTTCCCATTGATCAAAGGCTTGATATCTTAGCTGTTCAGTGTTCGCTAAGAGCCCAAATTCTAAATGATTTTCCGGTTTGTGATATAAGTAATCTGGCCATAAAAGCGGAATTGTTTGCCCATTCTTTGTCACCGTAAAACTGTAGATATATTTACCGTATGCTTCATGAAATTGATCGTAGGTGTTGATCTTTTGTTCAGGTAAAAATTGAACCATCCCCGCATAACTATAATGAGCAAAATAATACATTTCATTCACGTATTCTAACTTGTCTTGAACCTCTTGAACATTTTTTTTATGGCTGCTTTCAAGTAGTTCTCTGGAACCATATGTACCATCTAAGCATAGACGTTTTCGTTTATAGCCGTTTAACTCAGCTACATTCTCTTCATCAATAGTAGTCAACAATTGAATCCCCTGTAGCTTCTTCCTGAACATTGGATAGGTTTCGGGCATGATTTCTGCTACTATATAATCTTTGGCTAGAATGTATACGGGAACTTGCTTAATACTATAGCTACCACCGTCATTTAATGTAATTTTTTGTTGATTTGTATGAGGAAACCGGCCGATAATTTGTTTAAATTTCCCTGATAATTGATAATCCATTTCTTGGAAATCTGGACTATCAGCATGATAAAAGTCAAAAAATGTCATTGTTGTTTCCCCGATAAAATAACGAGGTATTTTTTTATCATCTATATATATTTGCTGATCAAGCATTATCGGACACTGCTCAGTTTGAATAGTATCATAAGATATTTTAACTCCACCGATTATTCGTTCTTTCATTGAATCACTCCTTTCTCTATTGGGTTAGTATAGCATAACAAAATGACAATGAGAATCATTATCAGTGAAGTGTACTTTTCTAATCTGTTGTTCCAGCATTTTCTTCTCTATCAACTTCTGTCTTAACTGCTGCTTCAACGGCATAGATCAATGACTCAGCGATTGTTTTAATTGGCATTGAGGGTGTCCCTACTGAACGACTGATTACTTGTGTAGGTTCAAATGGTACATGGATAAATCCTCCTTTGATACCAGTAAACTCATTGTCGATCATATATAATAAGCGATACATGATATCGTTACAAACAAAGGTTCCAGCTGTATACGAGATGTATGCTGGTAAGCCATGTTCTTGAACATTTCTCATCATTGCTTTGATTGGTAATGAGGTAAAATAAGCTGTTTCTCCGTCTTCTTCCAATTTTTCCCCAATGGGTTGCTGTCCTTTATTGTCTGGGATTCTTGCTTCAGCTAAATTGATTGCCACTCGTTCAAAGGAAACAGCACTACGACCTCCTGCTTGTCCCACACAAATCACAATATCTGGTTCAGTCTCTTTTATTGCAGCTTTTAATACTTCACCGCTTTCTTTAAAAACAGTTGGTATTTCTAACTTGATCACTTGAGCTCCTGCTACTTCATCTGGAATCATTTTGATAGCCTCATACGCCGGATTAATAGCCTCACCACCAAAAGGATCAAAACCTGTGATTAACACTTTCATTATAAACCTCCTCTTTCATTGCACAACTTCTTTCTTTATTATACACAAATTTTGTTTTTTTATTTTCAATATAGGATCCAATTAAAACAAAGAAAGTTACGACCGAACTTGAAAACATTCCAGTCGTAACTTTTCTGATTTTTATGAAAGAAATTTTCAGTGAGACAACGTTCAGGAATGCTCATTTTTGTCTCACCATCAATAAACGTCAATCTTTTCTTCAGCATTTGCATGAATCAATTTTCTCTTTTCATCATCAAGCTTTTCCCATTTATCACCATAAATATGCTCCAAACGGCCATAATCATCATAAGATAAAATAAACTGATGTTCACCGTTCTCATCATTGATGATCGTATATAATTTATTCTCTTCATCTTGACTAATTTGCCAAGTACCAGATTCAAACTCTTCCGCTATAGCCATTGAACTATTTTTTTCTAGTAATTTCTTTATGTTTTCCGTACTATATTCTGGGTTAGCTTTTAGATTCTCCTTGCGTTCATCTGATAATAAATAATACACAACAAAGAATTTTTGCGACATCATCGGCCGAACTTGAATGTTTGCCCATAACGCATCAAATTGATCTTCTGGTAATACTTCCCAGCCCTCTCCAAAGACATTAGAAATCCGATCATCCTCATCTTCTTGTAAAATAATAAATGGATCATCGTCTTCGAGTAAAGTCAGTGCTGTCACGAAACCGTAGTCAGAAACATTATCTGGTGAAGCCTGGAAATCATATCTGGACTCAATTGTGACTTCTGGCAATTGTGAAATAGTTATGTTTTCAGCCATTTCCTTGGCTTGACCTACTAGATTTTGTTCTATGAAATTTACTCTGTCTTCATCTTCTCGGTCGATATAAAAATAATAGAGAAACTGATCATAGAGGTTGTCACTTTCTTTTAGGTCTGATAGTTTGTTTATAACATTCTTATATAACTCTCTTTCTTCACTAAACATATTTTGAATATCTGATGTTTCGATCGAAGTATTTCGTTCATTAGATCTTGAAATCACGCCGCCAATTTTAACGAAAGCAATAATTAATACAAAAATCAGCCAGACGTATTGTCCCGCACTTTTCTTCTTCTTTTGTGGAACAGTTACAGTCTCCATTAGGTCTAGCATTGCCAATTCATCTGCTCTAAACAAGGAAGGAACCTTTTTCGCTAATCCTCCCCAGTATTCTTTCACACTTGAATGACGATTTAAACGAAAATAAACATACCCCATTAGTAAATTGATGGTAACTGTTGGAATGGCTATCTCACTTTTGTCAAAGATCAATACAGCATTAGCGGAACCTTCATTTTTGATCCACTCATAATAGATACTGAAAAATTCACTCGTTCTATTAGCTCTTAATGACTTTGCCGTTTCAAGCAGAGTCGTAAAATGATTAATCGTTGCCTCCTGTTCCATTCTAAAATCAGTCAGTAAAAGAAAGGAAATTTGCAAATTGACTACATCAACATCATTGGTTGTCAGCATTCTACACAAATCTAAAGACTCTATCCAGGTAGTTTGATCTGGAATACTATCTTCAAGGAGTTGAAATAGGTTGTAGCGATTTGTAAAATAGGTTAACCGTTCTTCTTTTGGTATTTCTGAATAATGATCGAAGAAAAAATTCGGTACATTCTTGATTTCAGTCCACGTATAACAAAAATAATCACCAGAGCGATAATCTTTGACTAATGCATCAAAATCAAATATAGATCCTATATAATCAATAATTGTTCTTGATAATACGCGATAATTAGTCAGTAAAAAATGTTGCATCACATGTTTTATTTCATTATGTTCATCAATAGACCACTCCAGTTCATTTGAAAATAGTAGTGTCCATTTTTCTACATCTGAGAAAAAGGCCATTCCTTCATAGATCGCCGCTAATTCCTGATTAAAAATTTCGACAGCATTTCCTTGCTGTGTTTTTTGAACTTGCGTACTCTCGTTATCAGCAATAGCTTCTTCTTGAACTAAGTCGTCCTGCGGTTTACTTTCCGGCTCTACCGTTTCATTTTCTACAAAAACAGCTTGTAATTCGTCCTCTTGCACTTTTTCCTCTAAGGATGAAATCGATTCTGTTGGCCGATTACTTTCTATGATCGTTCCTGTTAAAAAAATAGCCGAATCAAAGGCTTCTTTTAACTTTTGAAAGGCTAATGGTTCTTCATCTACATTTATCGTTTTTAACTTTGCTGCATAAGCCTGTTTAACCTTTTTTTTATCTGAAGTCGGTTCTAACCCCAATATTTCCCAACAATTCATGACACAACCCACTTTCTCATCCCCTCAACAGATAACAGAGCAGACGTGCTTCATTTTTCTTATTTCTGAAGACGATCAAAAACTTTTATCCTATTATATTATGGCAAAGATAAGCAGGAAAAACAATACTAGAAAGAACTTAAAAGTTGTTCCTATTAAACGAATAAGCGCAGATCGTGGTTCTCAGTTCAATGATCTACACTTATTTCTTATGAACATTTTCTTTTGCCATAATAAAAAGCACTGGTAGCTCTTTTAGAAAAGACATTTTTTAAATAGAATATACATTATTATTGTTTCTATCAAAAAAGAGTTGTGAATATAATATATCAAACTTGTTCTTTACCGTCAGTTTATCTTTAGACCAGTAACAGAAAAATACTTTTTTCAGTCTGAGCTAAGTAGCGCTAAAGTTATGAGACAATATAAGCAAGTACTAGAATATTCTACTATCCATTTTGATGATTACTTTATGAAGCTAGGTGAAAATTACGAGAAAGAAAAACAGCTTATTAAGGAATCTAATCAGCAACTTAATGAACAAACAAAATAAAGTAAGGATATTTCAAAATTTGTGAGTATCGTCAAAAAATATTTTGAACCAAAAGAACTCACATCAGAGATGATGCGAGAACTAATTGAAAAAATTGAATTAGGACAGCCTAAGAAAATAAACGGCGGACGCCACCAGACTGTAAAATCCACTACCGTTTTGTGGACGAGTTAAAATTTAAATAGACAGCACAGCAATAAAGCCCTTAACTGATAAAGCTTTATGCTAAGTTAAGGGCTTTTGTTGTTTTACGGAAGATGCTATAATTCACAAAAAATCTGAGGAACACCGAGTAGGTACCAATCATCATCAGTTCATAAACTTACTGTGATTCTTGGCAATTTTCTTGAATTTCCTCTTATTGATGTTGCACAGTACCTACTACACTTTTATACGAAAACTAAACCCTTAAAAAAAC
>NZ_JXLC01000022.1:0-71291 GCF_001886225.1 Enterococcus silesiacus
ATAAAAAGTCTAACTTTTTGGGGTCGCTACACAAAACGAAAGACCTGTTTTGTTTAGGGTTTTAAATCCGTGTAAACGGGAAGAAGACAAGTAGCTACTACACTTCGACTACATCAACTTCCAATTACTAAATCAATCAGATTTGAACACAGCGAAATACGCTGGCATTCACGAAACAGTACCTACTCGATTTTTGGAGCGAACTACTTTTGTCTAGATCTATAAATTATTTTGTAGTTATAACGGTTATGGCGTTGCGCCAAGTTCAAATAATATTTCACCATCATACTTACCCAGTGCATCACTTATCGTCCTCCGTGAACCTTCTAGCTTAAACCCATCACCTGTTGGATCCCAGTCCTCGCTAATATCATAATAACTAGTCATTTCTTTCCTGACAATCGGTAATGCTTGATCATTTAAAAATATCTCTTTCTTGCCATTCTTATAACGAATAGCATCTTTTAAACTTGTTTTACCATCTTCATTTAACAATTCCTTTGACAGCTTAGCTGTTAAGGTCCAACCGGCTGAATCTTCTCGTGTATCAGAGACCACGAGTGGTTCCCCTTGAACCTTTGGGTTATCGATTCGTAGTCTGTCAGAAGTAGCATATTTTGTTCCAAAATCAAGTGCCTCAGGTAGTGACATAAACGTTAAACGTCCTATAAATTTATACTCGACGAATGGTTTCACTTTATTTACTTCTATTTCCTCTTCAGATATTGGACCATCGATCAATGTATATTGTTTATTTAATTGTTCAAGCACCTCTAGAATAAATGGTTCTTTTGTCAAATTTATTTTTGCGCCCAATGCCCTAACTAGAGGACTATCTTGGTGAATTTCCTGATCTTTTCCATTCAAAAACCTAACTTTAAACGAAACTACTTCCGTCAATTTATAACTGACTATATCAGAGACTTGATTATATTTATCTGAAGCTTTCACAAAAATTTCGTAACTATCCCCTTCGGGCAAAAATTCTTTTCTCAATGTGAAATTAAATTTCCCGGTTATTGTATCAATTGTGACGTCTTCTAGTGCAACATCTTGAAATACGGCACTGGTTTCCTTATTCTAATGGGCCATTGGAATGTTTAAATAACCCTATTAAAGTGTTGAAGGGAAATGCTTATGGGGTTCGTAACTTTTACAATTTCAAGTTGAGAATTTTGTTATGCTTTGGTACCATACTTTTTCAAGTAAACAAAAAACCTAGAGGAAATTTCCTCTAGGAGTCATATTAATCGATTTAATTTTTTGAATTTTCTTCACCAACATTAGTTGACAAAGAGCCGATTTTTACGGTGTTGCACTTACTTGCCATAAAATCGTGGCTTTATAGTCCCCTTTTTGAATGACTTCATTAGAGTAGACATTCAACTGTAATCCTGTAGTATTCGCATCCCAGTTCTTGCTAATATTATATTCTCCTAATGGTGAAGCTGCTCCAGTTTCAATAGGCTGCGCTTCTCCTTCATATAACATTATTTTTGTGTCTTTACTTGTTTTATACCACAATGCTCTTGGAAGAACTTCACTCGGGCTTTCTTCACTAGTTAAAGGCTTTTCTAGTGTTACCGTCAGTGTCCAAGGTGTTTTCTTGTGGCGATTATCGCCAATTATCAGTGGAGCATCATACATAGGTTGTTCTTCTTTGATAAATGATTTTGATAGATATTTATCCCCGAACGTTAAGTTTAACGGGAATGACTCAATAAACAAACGCCCGCTAAATTTATAGATTATTGTTTGCACTTCATCTGTCACTTCAACAATCTCAGATGGTAGCGGTTCTAGCAATACATATTTTTTCTTTAACGTTTCAATCGTATCCTGAATTTCTTTTTCTTGCGCTAAATTAATTTCAGTACCTATTTCTTGCGTAAAAATTATATCTTTGGCTATTTTTGTAGATGGCGTTCCATCATCTCTAAAGGTAACAATTACTTGTGATTCTGATACTATTTGTGTTTTGGTAGGTGGATCTGTTGAAATATCCACTGTACCATCTACTAGATAGTCTGCTTTAAGGTTCACTATTTGGTTTATAAGATCGCCTACAGGTGTAGAAACAATTGTTGCATCAAATTCAATGGTTGACTCATGATTATAAGCGATACCCTCTGCTGGTGGTATTGCAGTTATATTGCGACTTATTTGATCATAAGTAACAGAAGCATTGGGAATCTCTACATTATCTTTCGTTTTCCATGTAAAGTTTGTCGGATTTTCTAGATTCATATCTAGTAACTCCGTAATATTTAGTGAACGATAGTTTCTAGTTGAATGATACCTAAATACGTACTCAGCTGGTGAGGTTTCATTGAATATCACCGGATAGCTTTCTATTCCATCACTTAGCGCATAGCCAGGTATTACTTTCGCTTTCACTGAGTAATTTGGAAGATACTTATCTCTACCCAAATAGATTTCATCAACTGAGATCGATTGATCATTCTCATCAACATAGCGAACTTTCTTTTGAACCAGACTGTCCGTCGTCGCTTTAAACTCATTTAATTTAATCACAATATCTTCACCAGTAACTGTTCCTGTAGCATTCGAAGAGACGGTTACACCAGAATTATCAAAACCTTCAATAGCTGGTATCTCGCTGAAATCATAACTTGTTCCTTTTTTCCATTCGTGGATACTATCTGTACTGATTTTTTGACCCTGATCGTTATAATATTCAATGGATATTATACTTGATCCCAAATCTTTAGCGGCTTCTTGAGCAGATCCAACATTAATTTTATAATGTAACGTTTCACCAGGTTGAGCTTTGGCTTTGTCTACTGATTGTTCCAGTGTTACCTCAGGCGCTATTTTCTCATATACATACTCTACATTCTGTTCTGTATTTGAAAAAGTTACTTCCCGATCAACTAATTGAGGCATTTTTAAATTATATCCTTCGATAATTGCCGCACTAAAGTTGATTTTCTCTCCCAAAAATCCTAATTTAGTTTGCGAAGCTTGCAAGCTTTTTCCAGCTTCATTTTTGTAGTGTATAGTGGCTTTTTTCAAATTTATATGCCCAAAAGCAATATTTGATGGTACTTCTTTCATTACACCGGAATCAACTCCGCCAGCATTGCTATATTTTAGTTTCATCTGGAAAGGAATCGTTAATTGTCCGGTTGCGTTGTTCTGATATTTCTTGTATGCATTACTCGTTTTATTAAGTGTCGTTTTAACATCCACCCGTAATTGTTCCGTTTTATCAACTAATGTATCTGTATACTCTGGCTTAGCTACGACTGTAAATCTTTGTGGATTCTTAGAATCTTTTACTATGATAAAATTTGTAGAAATATTCTGATCATCTCGATTATAAATCTGAATATCTGAATTGCTAAAGGTCAGACTATCATCAATGGTCCCTTCAAATGTAAGAGCTAATAAGTTTCCTAGTGATGACCGATACGGTATTGGTTGAATCAGTGATGTTGTAATTATTTCATCTTCTAAGTTTCCATCCACATCTGAAACAAGACTGGGTGTTTCTAACTCAAACATTGCTTCCGGCACTTCTACTTGCGATATATTAATCCCTGTACCACCCGTATAATATTGGATATCAAGAGAATCAACATTGCTATATCCTATGGTGAAATAACGTGTGAAATCATCGTCAAACACATTTGAATTTTCTGGTGAAATCATCGTTACCTGTTCAGAAGTGAAATTGGCTGTGTCTGTTAAAATTCCATTATCACTTCTTGCTGAAATATAGTCAAACTGTCCACTACCAGTAGGTTTCACTTTCATCCATTCGGTATAATCAATGTCATTAAAGGTCACATGTCCGGAATCCATTTTAACTGGCTCTCCAGACTCGTGATCAATAAAACTCAACCTAAAAATAGGCTCAGTAGTCTTTGAACTTGCTACAGCAAATGCTAGATGGACTGTCCCCAAACCTGGTGCTAGAGTCCTTTGTGTTCCTACAGAAATTGTTTCAGTTGTAGATTTCACAGGACCTATATCCACATATTCTAATTTAAGATCAATCCAACGACCATTTTTGATTCCCATATGGGTACCAAGTAAATAGTAACCAACCTCTGTTTGCTTAAGAGAATCATATGGTGGCCAAGATCCAGGCTTTATAAGTTCTTTGGCTCTTCCAGGTTTTTTTCTATATAATTCTGTTAAAGTAGTGATTTTCGGCTGAAACGAGTACTTATTAGGCAAACTTGTTGCTACACCAGGATCCAGAGATTTATACAAATCTGGTCGTGTTGGTCCAAAAGTAGCGAGTGGTGAACTTGGTTTTGCCCCCCAAGCAAACCTCGACTCTGGTTTTAGAGGAGATTCTTTTTCTATTTTCTTCTCAGACTCATCTTTTACTACAGACGTTTCTTTCACTGGTTCTTCCTTCGCCTTAATACTATTATTGTTTGAAAAAACTCCCCAGCTTATCAATAGAAGGGAACTTGCTAAACCACTCCATAATAATTTTTTCATTTTTTCTCCTCCTTTCTTTATTTTTATATTTCAACTTTCAATTACTTTTTAAAGAAAAGTAATTGAAAGGAGAAAACAATTATTTATTTGAACTTTAACAATCATACTTTCTACAAATACTCCTGTAAGATTTGAAATATTAACAAAAACAAATAGAAGTTTTCTTCATTTTATAACCACTTCATGCTAACATTAGCTCCGTTTACTACTAATTTTTTTCCTTAAAATGATATATCCTCCTACCAACAAAGGTAAAAATATAATAATAAGCCACCAAAATGGGAATGTATGATTTTCACTATCTGCTACTTGACTATTAATCTGTTTGGCTTCTATTTTAGATAAATTGAAATTCTTTATCCACGTCCAGTTCCCACCGTTTTCTGTCTTGATTTGGATATTGGCAGTATAGTCATTGGACTTCACTCTATGATTATCTAAAGAGATAGGTAAGTCGATCATCGTGTTTGGTGCCATTCTCATGTGTTCTCTTTTTAGCTCAAATAACGTTATATTTTTTCCTTTTTCTGTTATTTGAACGTTAGCAGTCATATTTTCTACAAAAACGCCTTTGAGATTTGAAATATTAACGAAGACACTATAACCACCGTCTTTTAACTTGAGAGAAACAGTATTTAATTTTAACTCTGGTTTTATTTCTTTAACTTCCTGCTCACTGATTAATACACCAATTAAAAAAGCAAATTTATTTTGGATCATATTTTTATCATTTTGAGGTTTTGTTTCCTTCATCACAGGTTTCAACTGAATTCCACCAGCCAGGTATCCATCAAACCGAATTAATGGTAGTGAGACGGTAAACGTAACAGTCTCACTACTTTTTGCTGGAATAGTAACTTCCTTTGGACCTTTCATTATTTCTGACAAATCAATTTTTAATGAGTCATCTTTTGCTAACGTACTTGGTCCATACTCTATCACGCCATTTCCATTTGTTTTAGCGCTATTTAGATTAATCGTTACCAACATTGGTTGATCTGATGTATTATTTAACTGTAACTGAATCTTTTGTTCTTCCCCTGGCTTCATTAGTAAGTCATAATACCCCAAATTTTTATCGCTTTGATTTTCAGGATATAGAATTTCATAGGAAAAATCTTTTATTGAGCTAGTAAACTTTTCCTCAGAAAAAGTTTTGACTGGATGAAATAATAGAATAAATAAAAGAATAAATAATACATATATCCTCTTTTTCATCATACAAACAGTACCTCTTAATTCATTTATTTTATCGAAAAAAACGAACCCTTTTGATTACTTTCATGGAATTTCAATTGAATTAACTTAAATAACTATTAACTTTATCTTTGCTGATTACTTTCTACATTTAAAAATTTAATGAACAACTTATAACAATAACTCTCTACGCAATCTATATCTATACTTATTTTTTTATATTTGTGTTTTTTTTATTTTAAATTAAAATGTTGGTGCGTCATCTAAAGTCCAAGTAATTGTACCGGTAAATGCTTTACCACCTTGTTTTGCATCAGTTACATGTAATTTTACATTTTGAATTGTAGTAGCAACACCACTTCTAAAATCGTTAGCTGTTTTCTTTGTAAAGATATCTACTTTTGAAGTACCAGCTGCTTCTAAAGTTGCAGTAGGAGCTAATTCAATACCTGATTTGCTATCAAAATCTGTTAAGACACCAGCAGCCCAAGGCTCATTTGCGACAAAATCATTGTCTTTAGGATCGATTGCTGTTCCAATGTCATACATTTTTGGAGCATTTAAATCCATAGTTAATTTTGCAGCTTGTAATTCCGCAGCACCATCAACTGTTTTAAGTGCAGACATATCCGCTCTTAATGCCCATGCAGAGTTTTTGCCTTCAGTTTTTAATTCTCTATCATCATTGACAACTAAATATTGGCTTAGTTCTGTGTTATTGTTAGCTGCAGTTCCGCCATTGTCACCTTTGATGTTATTGAAAATCGCTGTACCTGCAACAGCAGTTTGTTCGCCAAATTGGAAACTACCTGGTTTCCAAACGACAGCTAAGTTATTTTTATAAGGTTTCATATCCTCTGCTGGAATTGTTGGAGCATCGTTCTTAAAACTAACCCCCACATCAGTTGTTGTTGTTTTTTTCTCTGCTGCATCAGCTGGAGCTGCAAATAACATTAATGCTGCTGATGAAAGTAGTGTGACCATAATTGCTTTTTTCATTTTTATACCATCCTTAGAGAGCATAGATATAGATTGGTGACAGTTATTGTTATAAGTTGTTCATTGTTTTTATTGCAAAATTTCTATTTGCTCTTTCAATAATGTAAATAGATATACGATCAAGCCTAAGCAGGTTAATGTCGTAAAAAGTAACCCAAAATTCAATACGAATAGTGACTTCTTTTTCCTTAATTTTTTAATTAAGAACGCATCTCTTGATAAAGTGAGCAAAAAGACAAGCAAAGATAGAATAGCAACGCCTCCTAAAATGAATATCCATAAATAATCGATCATGTGCGTCATTCCTTTCTAAACGGTTTTTAACATAATATTTTTCAAGCTTAAGACCCCAACAAACACAATTAAAATTGAACAACCAAGCAATGTCCAAATAAGAGAAGTAATCAAATCCCCCATCGAAGGCAGTTTTCCATTAGTACCTGAACTAGGTTTCGGTATGTAAGGCATATTTGTGTCCGGCAATTTTGAATCAATTGGCGGCTTAGGTAGGCTTGGTGTTCCTTCTTTAAATACAATTCCTACCTCTGTTGTGTCGGATTTGACCGTTGCCTCAACAACTTTACCAGCAAGCAACCCATTTATCATAATTAGAAAAAATAGTACTATGACACATTTTTTCATTTTATTTCCCTTCTTTCTTCTTTTTCCTTTTCTTTCTTTTTCGTCTTCGCTCCCACTCTAACGCCATTTTTTTTCTTCTTATTAGAAGTAATCCCGTGATACCTAACATAAATATCAAGCATCCAATGGTAACAACTTTAATCCATGTTGGCGTTATTATTTTAAAACCACTCTGCTCATTCATGCTTTTGGCTTGCTCACCTGTAATGATGAATTCTTTTTCGAATTTCCAATCATTATAAGAATTCTTAGCAGCTAACGTTAATACATAGGTTCCAGCTCTAATATCAGCTGTTCCCCAGTCCATTTCAAAATCGAAGCTACTATTTGGTGCTAATGCATAATTTTCTACTTGTTCTTTCTTCATTACTGTTTCATTTTCCTTATTTTTCAATTCCGCAGTGATGGCTAGCTTAGAAAGAACTTTTGGTTCTGGATTTTGTAGTGTTGCTAAAATCATCTTCTTCCCACGCAAAAGTGTGGACTTCGCATCAAGTAAATTCAACGTTTGAGAAGTATCATAGTCCTCTCCCGTTTCAGAAGTCACAATACCAATCCTATAAGCAAATTTAGTTCCAACTCCTCCCTCTTCTTCTCCGTTATCCAATTCAAAAACCAATGTTCCCATTTTTACGCCAGCATAATTTTCACTTGGTGGCGTTAATTTAAATTTCGCTTCTGTTGCCCCAAAATTTTCAACAGTGACTGAGGGGGTTTCTACTGTAACAATACTGCTCATCGGATCTTTTAACGTTGAATCCAATAATTTTTTGTCTGTCGTATATTCAACTGTTCCTTTGTTACCAGTAAAAGCATCTTCAACATAAACCTTAATTTTAACTGGTTCCTCCATTGTGCTTTTTACCGTAACAGCTAATTCTTGTTCTTCTCCTGGGGTTGTTTGAATATAGAAATAACTTTTTTCTGGATCAATTTGTTTACCATTCAGAATTGCTGAGACGCTATACCCTAAATTTTCTTCATCCGCCATTGAATGAATTGGAAATAGGAATAAGAACAAACTCATAAACAAAGCTAAATATATAAATTTATTTGTTTTCATCTAAATTTTGATTACTCCTTACTCTAAAAGTTTAAAATGCTATTTGTTTATTGCTTCGATATAAAAATCCACATAGTATTTATTATCTTTATCTAAATAAACTTCTTCACCTAGAATAATTTTCTCTTCTTGCCATTTACCAAGAAAGGCTTTTACTGCTGTTTGGGCTTCTTTTTCAGATGTAAAAGGTCCTTTTACATCAATAATTTCTCCTTCTACATAATCAAACTGCTCTTTATCAACGCTTAAATTTACGAGAGTAAAGATGATATATATTAAACTGCCAGCTAAGATTAATAAAACAAGAAAAATGAAGAAACAAACATTGACTAATAATGCTAAGCAGCACAATAAGTTAAAACAAAAAATCAAAAAAATAGACTTATTCTGTGTTAACGCTCTTTTTTTTGTTAAGTATAGAAAACAACTCAAAAATAGAGTAACTGTCATTAGAAGAAACGCCAAAATAAAATATATAAATGTTTCCTCCCAATTATTATTTAAAAAAGATAACATCTGAATAAATAGTGATAATCGTTTGTCTATATAAAAATAGGCTTCCTGATAAAAAGAGTAGAATTTGAATAAATAGATCATCCACACTCCAACAATAATTCCTTCTATAAGATAGACATAGCCTAGCTTTGCTTTTTTATTGGCTATTTTGTCCATTATTGACTCCAACCCCTTTACTTTTTTATCCCTTTTAAAGAAAGATCATCTAAATTTTATGATTCTTTAGGTGACTTCTTTTATATTTTCTACTTTGATCATATATCCTTTTGAACGCACTGTTTTTATGACGTCTGCCCCTACACCATGACGTTCTAGTTTTTTACGTATGTGAAAAATGATGTTGGCTACGCGATAGTTTTCTTCTTGATATGGAAGATCCCATAGTTTTTCATGTATTTCTTGATAATTAAATGCTTTTCCTGGGTGACTGTACAATAATTCAAGCAAGCGATACTCGAGCCTAGTCAATTCTACTTCTACTTCTTTTTCTCCTATAAACACGCTCAAACTGTGATTTGTAGGATTCATCTCAAATTTCTCCCCCACTGTATCGCTCTGATTGGAGAACCTTTTTCCTCCGATCACATTTCGTTGCATTCTCTTCTTTTCATCTTGACGCGCTAAAAAATTCTTTAAATACAACAGTAGCTCTTCTGGAAAGCTTTCTTGATCAAAGTTCCCATCAACCCCTAGTTGTAGATAAACTTGACGATTGATCAATGTAGATTTTCCTGACAAAATCCATATGTACGCATTCGTTTGTTGTTTGATTTGTAAAATAGTGGAGCAAACACTGCTGATTTCTCCTTCGTGTACTTCCTCGATCAATAGCCCGTCATATGTATGAAGTTCTTCCAAATTTGGCACTTTTTTGAGGTGATCAAGTTGACAATTCATTTTTTCAAATGCTTTATACACGTCAGGTTTAGGCGTCATCGTAGATGCCAATATACCTATGCGAAACATGCCAGATTCCTCCTCATTCTTTCATTCGATTTATTTTATGTCTTGAAACAGCTGTTATTATCGTTTCTTTTGTAAAAATTTTATTTTTCTATTACAATAAAAAATAATCTTTACGAATCAGCCTTACCTGTTTCAGCTAAGAACAGGTAAGAAACGACTTTTTCTTGGCAGAGTACTATTCTCACGGCAAACGACGGCTATGCTGACGGTGAATACAACAAAGGCAAAAAAAAAAGCCGCTTTCAGCTTCCTTTTGAAAATAAAAAGTGAAAACTAGCAGATTAAATAACTTTAGTTATATTCAATTCACACTATAAAACCCAGAGTAAAACTAAACTCGGGGTTTCTATCAAAATGAACGATTTCAAATTTAAATCTCTCGCTTAAAAAGCTGAGACTTGATCAATTGCTTCTCTTTCTTGTGACAGGAGCGAATGTGTATAAACGTCTAACGTCATTTTTATAGAACGGTGTCCTAATAAAGCACTGATTGTAGCAATGTTCACCCCAGCTTCTAAACAACGCGTCGCGAATGTATGGCGTAACGTGTGAAAAGTGACATCTGACAATCCTGCTGCTTTACTCATTTGTTTAAATTGGTAACGGACTACTCTGGGCTCAACACTTTTTTCTGTGTTACTTAAAATATAGGCATCTTCTGAAGCGTTTTTTTGTTGCCAAAGCAGATGATACAACCGTTTAGATAAGGGGATCACTCGGGTAGAAGATACGGTTTTAGGTAAGCCTTCTACTATTTGGCTTTTTCCATTATTATCTGTTAGCCGCTGTAAAGTCCGCTGTACATGGACTTCTCGTCTTTCCCAATCAATATCAGACCATTTGAGCCCGCTAATTTCGCCTATTCTCATTCCTGTTTCTAACGCGATTAATACAGCCAGCCCGTTAGCAGTTCCATTTGCTACTTGTTTTAGACGTTTTTGTTCGCCAGTAGACAAAGCTTTTGAAGAACGCTTTCCCATTTTAGGTAAGCGAAGAGTATCAGCTGGATTTTTAGCAATCAACTCTTTTTCTTGTGCCACACATAAACAAGTATGAAAGACACGAAACACGGCGTGAACAGACGAATCAGAAAGTTTTTCTTCTAATTGATCGCATAAAGATTGAACCTCTTCTTTTTTTAGCTCCGTTAGTTTTATTTCACCAAGTATAGGTAATACATGAACGGATAATTTACTTTTGTAACTTACATACGTGCTTAGTTTAACTGTTGGTAGTACAAAATTTTCCAACCAATAAACGACCCACTCTTGAACAGTTCCACTATAAGAATAGATCGTCTGTTCTTGATAATAGGGAAGCTGAGATTTGATCAGCGTCAATTTTTGTTTGACATCATAATACCTTTTACCATAAACATATCCATAATGAATGGACCCATTTAATTTTCTCCCTTTAATGTAGCGACCTTCCCAACGGCCATCTTTGCGTTTATAGATATTTTCTCCTCTTCGTGACATTCATTTTCCCTACTTTCAATTGACGGCGAATTTGACGGCGAATAGAATTGTCCTCTTTTATCACTATCTATTCTTCTAAAAACCAGTTTTTCTTTCAGTTTTAGCCATTTTTTTATTTTAAATATAATAATAGAAATAAGTTATCTATTAAGTAAAAACTGGTTAAAAAGCACAAAAAAACGTGTTGACATCTTGATAAACAACAGTTATCATAATTACATAAAGTTATTTAAGTTTAATAAATCCAATGTATCCTACCTGTTCTTAGCTGAAACAGGTAATTTTTTTATTCCTCACACTTCTAAAAAATAGTTCATTTCTTCACAATCCAAACGTCAGAAAACACCTTGCCCAATGATTCACATACTATTTTTCAACCTATTTTGATTCAAGCAAACTTGGCTAATAGCTTTAACTAAAATTAGTTAGATACAACGTTCCATACTAAGGTCCATATTCCTCAAACTTCACTATCTTTTTTCAAAACTAGCTCTAACATAGTACTTTATGCTCACCGGAAGAAGGTGGACATCAAGTACTTTTTATTGTCTCTAAACAGATACATTATTCACCCACGCTCTCTTTTTATGTTTTTATTATGATGGTGTTTTATCCATTTTTGTTATTTCATTTATTTCCACGATAGATGAAACGACAATTCTCATCATAATATATTTTTTTTATATTATTTATTGAAATAAGCCCTTTTTTAGGACAAAAAAATAGAATCCCCCCCTAAAACCTACGTAAATAAAGCACTTTGGCCTTAATAAAGTACCTCGATAAATAATTAAAAAAAGAATAATTTGGAATAAAACAGATAAAAATAAGTTTTTTTTACGTTACATATAAAAAAATAAATGATAGATATTTTTAACGATCAACGATTAACCTGTTTTCTATGGTCAATACTCCTATCTACCTTGAACTACTCTTTTGTGCTGGAACAAAAAATGAACAGTAAATAGGCAACGCAAAAAGACCAATCAACTACTACAATGATTGGCCTTTTACTACTGCTTATTATATTTTGTTAAAAAAAACTACATTCTGCACAGCAAAAAGAGCTGAGATCTTATTTAAGTGTTTCTATTTAGCATTTAGCATCGCTTTATGACAATGTCAACCAAATATGACTCAATAATAAACTTCATCTAGAAACAGCCCCTGTGCTGGTACGGTGATTCCTGCCTCACTCCTGATTTTACTTTCAAATACTTCATCGATAGCTGCTAATTGCAGTGTCCCTGCGCCGATCTCTAAGAGTGTACCCATCAGGATTCTGACCATTTTATGCAAGAAGCCATCACCGACAAAGGTAAAGTGAATGAGGTTTCCGTCTTTTTGAATCGATAATTCATTGATTGTCCGAGTTGTTGATTTTTTCGTCTTTTTAAGAGAAGAAAAACCAATAAAATCATGGGTTCCAGTCAATTTACTACAGGCTTCATTCATTAACTCCAAATCAAGTTCTTCAGCATAGTGGAAACTATAATTACGCTCAAAAGCAGACGGAATCATATTGTTCCAGATATAATAGCTATATTTCTTCCCTTTTGCATTATAACGAGCATGAAATCTTTCAGGTACTTCTTCTAGTTTTTTTACAACGATATCTTGTGGAAGATAACGATTTAAAAATTCAATCATCTCTGATAATGCCATTTTACTATCTGTTTTGAAATTCGCAATTTGTCCCTTAGCATGGGTTCCAGCGTCCGTTCGACCAGAACCAACAATTTCAACTTTTGAACGTGTCATTTGTGTCAGTATATTTTCAATTTTTCCTTGAATCGTTTTATCCGAATCACCAAGCCTTTGCCAGCCAAGATACCTTGTCCCATCATACTCGATCGTTAATTTAATGTTTCTCATTTTTTAGTTTACTCCTCTTAAAGCCCAATTTTTTTCGTTAATCATACTAGCTATTCGCTTCTATTATAACAGTAATGCTTCACGTGATGAAGTGTGGTCTATTTAACTGTCCGTTATCATCACTTTATTTCAGCAGTAGCTTAGATTTTGTTCCATTTTTTTATGCTATTTTTCAGTAATAATGCTACTTGACATTACATTCATGTTCATCTATATTAAACATAGACAGTTATCTATATTCAGGAGGAATGAACATGGATTACGAAAAACTTTCTTTAGTACTTAAAGCAATGGCTGATCCCAAACGAATGAAAATAATCGATTTGCTTTCGTATAGTAGTATGTGCGCCTGTGATGTATTGAAACATTTTGATTTTACACAGCCTACACTTTCTCATCATATGAAGGTTTTAGAAAGTGCCGGTATTGTTTCTGTCAGCAAACAAAGCCAGTGGCATCACTATACATTAAGAGAAGAGTTTGTAAAAAAATTTATGAGCTCTATGATGCATTTACTTTCTGATAGCGAAGAAGATTGTCTTTGCCAATACACTAAAGAGACAAAAGGAGATAGTAATTAAATGACGTATGCACTCGAAATAAACGATTTAAAGAAAGTCTATGGAAGTGGAGTCGAAGCTCTTAAAGGCATCGATTTAGCTGTAGAAGAAGGCGATTTTTATGCACTTTTAGGCCCTAATGGCGCTGGTAAATCTACAACAATCGGCATCATTACGTCGCTTGTCAACAAAACCTCTGGAAAGGTAAAGGTTTTCGGTTATGACTTAGATAATGATTTAGTTCTTGCCAAACAACAGATCGGGCTCGTTCCACAAGAGTTTAATTTTAATCCTTTTGAAACGGTCGAGCAAATCGTTATTAACCAAGCTGGTTACTATGGTGTTTCAAAAAAAGAAGCACTCAAACGGAGCGAGAAGTATCTGAAGCAATCCGATTTATGGGAAAAACGAAATGTACGCGCTCGGATGCTTTCAGGCGGGATGAAACGTAGATTGATGATCGCGCGTGCGTTGATGCATGAGCCTCGTTTACTTATTTTAGATGAACCTACAGCTGGAGTCGATATTGAGCTAAGACGGGAAATGTGGGATTTTCTGAGAGAGTTGAATGCACATGGCACAACAATCATTCTAACAACCCACTACCTTGAAGAAGCCGAAATGCTTTGCCGCAATATCGGTATCATTCAGTCTGGTCAATTGATTGAAAATACTAGCATGAAAACTCTACTATCCAAATTACAGTTTGAAACCTTTATCTTTGATTTAGCTCCTTTTGATAAGGAACCCGAAATTGTAGGGTATAAAAGTATTTTTGAAGATGAGCAAACCCTTGCGGTGGAAATCGAACGGAATCAAGGATTGAACGGATTGTTTGAACAGCTTACAAGCCAAGGGATTCAGGTTCTTTCTATGCGTAATAAATCCAACCGATTAGAAGAACTATTTTTAAAAATCACAGAAGAAAAACATCCAGTGGATGCCAGTTCCGCTTCCCAAGCATTAAACTAGTGGAATGGTATGCGGCATGAGCCTCAGATTGATTTTTCTTTTGGAAAATCAATACTTTGATACGAATAAGGAGAATAAAAATGTTTAAGTTATATTTCACGGCTTTAAGAAGCCTTGCAGTAAAAGAAACTAATCGTTATCTACGCATTTGGGTACAAACTTTGGTCCCACCAGTGATCACCACATCACTTTATTTTGTTATTTTCGGAAATCTGATCGGTGGACGAATCGGACAGATGGAAGGTTTCTCCTATATGGAATTTATCGTGCCTGGCCTGATCATGATGTCTGTCATCACGAGCTCTTATGCGAATGTCTCGTCCTCATTTTTCTCACAAAAGTTTCAGAAAAATATTGAAGAGTTATTAGTTGCACCAGTACCAACACACATTATTATTTGGGGATTTGTTTTCGGTGGACTGGGCAGAAGTGTTCTAGTCGGCACACTTGTCACAATAATTTCTTTATTCTTTGTACCACTTCACGTTTATTCTTGGTCTATTGTGATTATTACCCTTCTGATGACCGCTATTTTATTTTCATTAGCAGGTTTGCTAAATGGGATCTTTGCCCAATCTTTTGATGATGTATCGATTGTGCCAACTTTCGTTTTACAGCCGTTAACGTATCTTGGCGGAGTATTTTATGCAATCTCAATGTTGCCACCGATCTGGCAAGCTGTTTCCAAAATTAACCCGATCGTGTATATGATTTCAGGATTTAGATATGGTTTTCTTGGCACGATCGATGTACCGATCATTTTTTCTATGATCATTTTGATTCTTTTTATCTCAGTACTTTATGCCGTTTGTTGGTATTTGATTGATAGAGGTCGTGGATTGAGAAGTTAATTATCGTTTATATGAGTAATTTTGAATAATATTGGAATATAATGAAGCACGTCTATAAAAAAATATAGACGTGCTTTTCTTATACTACTTTATTTAGAAATGATTGCCATTTCTTTGCTCAAATCTGAATCGAATGTATCGGTAATCAAAATAACTTCATTTAAATCAAAGGATTTCACTGCAGACGTCTTATGAAACTTAGAACTATCACATAATAAAAATGATTTTTTGGCATGATCGATCACGGTTTTCTTTTTGATTGCTTCCACTAAATTAGGCGTTGTTACCCCAAATTTCAAATCAATACCATTTGCACCTAGGAACGCTTTATCAAAGACATATTTTTTTATGTTTGCTTCAGCTAGTGGACCACTTAATGATGAAATTTTGGGATCATAAGTGCCACCTAAAATCGTGACTTCTGCCTCAAAATCTCCAGTCAATCTAAGTACATCCGTATTTGTAGTGATGATTCGAATCTTCTTTTTAAGCAGCTCTCTTAACAATACTGTACACGTAGAACCTGAATCTAAATAAATCGTCTCTCCAGCGACCACTTCACGAGTAGCCAATTCAGCTATATAGAGCTTTTCTTTGGTTTGTAAACTTGCCTTCGTTGAGATAGGTAGCTCTGACACACTTGAAGAAAGCTTGACGGCACCTCCTGATAAGGTCTGCACTTTATTTACTCCTTCAAGTTCTTTCAAATCACGTCTAAGAGTAGAAATCGAGACTTCTGGTATTAATTTTTGTAAATCCTCAATCTTGATTAATTCTCTACTTTCTAGAATTTCGATGATCTTTTCTTGGCGAACATATGGAATCATAAGAAACTCCTTTCATTTTTTCATTACTAATTACTTTCAAGAAGAATACCCATTCTTAAAATACCATAAATAGCGATAAATAGTAACGAAATAGACAAATTTGAAAGAAGTTATTTTAGATTTTAAGATAACATTTCTTCTCTTTCGGTAAACATATAACCTAAAATAGCTGAAGTGACTAGTGCAATAGCTAATCCAATCATTGCTTGAATAAAGTTTGAAGTATTATCTGTTACAAAAGCTGGAAACGTTGTCACACTACCAAAGACAAAAGCATTCGTTACAACTTTCGTCAGGCCTAAATACGCACCACCAACAGCACCGCCAATGATTTGTGCTAAAAATAATTTTTTATTTTTTACTAATAAGCCAAATAATGTAGGTTCGATAATGGCTGAAAGTGCGACCGTTACTAGACCTGTTAACGCAAAACTACGTAGTTTGTTGTTTCTTGCTTTAAAATAGACACCGATCGTCGTACCGATAACAGCAAAATTACAGGCAAAGGTAAACGGTACTATATAGTCAAAACCATATGTTGAAACATTATTGATCATGATCGGATTAACCGCCCAGTGAATCCCTAAGCTTACAAGAACACTCCAACCACCGCCAATCACTATACCTGTCAAAATACTACTACGCTCAATCAACCAATTCACCACTTGAGCCACTGCTTCACCGCTATAAACCCCAATTGGACCAATTACGATAATCGTTAAAGGAATCATCACAGCTAAAGAAATCAAAGGAACAACAACCAATTTTAGCGTCTCAGGAACTTTTTCATCTAAAAACTTATACAGATAAGAAAACGCCCAAATCGAAAGGATAATCGGAACAACTGTAGAATTGTAATTCATCAAAACCACAGGAATTTTCAAGAAGCTTGTTGTTGCACCGTTTCCAGTATCTCCCATCAATGCAATAAACTCTGGATTCAATAAAGCCGCACCGATCAATGCAGATAAATAAGGACTAGCCCCAAATCTTCTCGCCGAAGTAAACGCTAACAATACTGGTAAAAAATAAAAGACACTCATTGAAGCAACATTTAATATACTATAAGTCCCGCTATTTTCAGATAAAACTCCTGTTTGGACAGCTAAAATCAATAGTCCTCGTAAAATCCCTGATCCAGCTAATGCAGGTAATAATGGCGCAAAAATTGCTGAAATCGCTGAAAAGATATTACTGATAATATTACCAGAATGCTCTCCACTATTATTTACTTGAACATTTCCATCTTCCCCTGTAACCAACGCTTCAAATTCATCATATAATTTAGGAACTTCTGTGCCAATCAAAATTTGATATTGTCCTGCTTTATTGACAACATTGACAACACCATCGATTTCTTTGACTGCGTCATCATTTGCCTTAGAAGGATCTTTCAGTGTTAATCTCAATCGTGTAGCACAATGGGTCATATTCGCTAAATTCTCTGGACCGCCAACATTTTCTAAAATTTCTTTTGCTGCTAATTTGAAATCCATCCTTATTCACTCCCCTAGTTCTTTTTAGTATTGGAATAATGTATTAGAAATCTTAAGCTAAGATTTCTAATACTAAATCACTTACTTTCACTGCGCTGTTTTGTTTGATCACGTTAGCGATGTAGTCCATTCCTAATCGCTCAATAATCGCATCGATTTTTTTGATCATGTTGATGTTTCTTTCACACTCTGCTACAGGATCTTCAATAATTGGAAATGTATCGAAATAGAAAGCGTGATCATAATTGTGTAATTTTGTATAGTAGATAAATTCAATTGTCTTGATCAAACTACTTGTACCGATCATCAATCCATCATCGTTTAGACCATAACCATCATTTAAATGAACCCCAAATAGTTTTTGACGACTGCCTAAAATACTTGCACCATAAGCTGGATTTTCATGTTTCATTAGCATGTGACAATAATCTAAGGTGATCCCTAAATTCTCACGACCAACCTCATGAACCATTGATAAAGCGACCCCGAAACTATCTAAGAATGCATACGCTCTTGGTTGAAACGGTTTGTACTCAATGCTGATTTTAAGATCAGGCGCATAGTCTGTAATTTCGATCATACAGGCTTTGATTTGGTTCCAAACTTTTTCATAGTCGATCTGGAATGAATAATCAAACCCATCAAAACCTAACCAGATCGTCACGACTTCTCCACCTACTTCACGACAATAATCACAGGCTTCTTTGCACAGTTTGACTGCATTGCTAGAAATACTCTGATCCGCATTTCCTAACTCGCCATTGATAAACTCACTTCTAAACCTTAGTGCCACACCATTTGCTTTTAATTTATTTTCCTGTAACATTTTTTTCATTTTTTCAGCTGAAATATCTGCCACATGTTCTGGATAATTAAAATCAACATGAGTTAACCCTAGACGATTAAATTCTTGTAAGACTTCTTCCACATCATGATTGAATTTTGGTAAAAATGAATTGATTCTTGTCGCTAACTTCATTTTTTTATTCCTCCTGTCTTCTTCTACACCCCCATAATAGCATCTATAATTTCCAAAAACAACCATTTATTTTCATTTTATTTCATTTTTTACCACTAAAAATCAGATTAAAAAAGAATTAGCCTCTTTTTAACGCTCTATTTGCCTAATCATCTCGACTCGTTTAGCATGTCTGCCGCCTTCAAAATTAGCGTCTAGCCATTCTTTTACAATCATCTTTGCTAACTCACTGCCCACTACCCGAGAGCCGAATGCTAAAATATTCGTGTTATTATGCTCCTTAGAAAGCTTAGCCGAATAAGGTTCACTACACACAACTGCGCGGATGCCTTTGACTTTGTTGGCCGAAATTGAGATTCCTACCCCAGTGCCACAAATCAAAATCCCACCATCAAAATTTCCTGAAGCAACTTCTTCCGCTACTTTCTTACCATATTGAGGATAATCTGTTCGTTCTGATGAATTCGTTCCAAAGTCTTCGATCTCATGACCTAATTCTTTTACGTACTCAATAATAATAGGTTTCAACTCAAACCCAACATGATCGCTGCCAATTGCTAATTTCATTAAATGATTCCTCCTGTATATGTTAATTCTAGAAAATGGACTTACTAGAGCGCTCTTAATTTCTCAAGAGTTTCTTGATAGGTTCCAGTTTTTCCAAATAAAGCTGATGTACCTAACACAAAACCAGTCACACCTATTTTGCTTAGTTTTTCAATTTTTTCTGGCGAAATCGCACCATCTACCATCACGTCAAAATCATATTCTTTTGATAAAGCCACTAACTTTTCTATTTTAGAATTCGTATATGATAAATACTTTTGACCTGCAAATCCTGGGTTGACGGTCATCACCATCACATAGTCTACTAATGGCAGCAATTCTTGAATCATTTCAACCGATGTTCCTGGATTAAGTGCGATGCCTGCCTTCTTTCCTTTTTGCTGAATGATATCCAACGTTCGGGCCGCTTGTCTATCTGCTTCTGGATGGATATAAATAATATCTGCCCCAAGATCCGCAAATTTTTCAACATACTTACTTGGTTCTTGAATCATTAAATGAACATCTACTGGCTTCTCTGTAACAGAACGGACTAATTCAAAATCTTGCAGCCCCATTCCAAAGTTTGGTACAAAACTGCCATCCATAAAGTCCATATGAAAAATATCGATCCCAGCTTGATCCAGTTCTTGTGTTTCTTTTTCCAGATTAGAAAAATCAGCACACATCAATGATGGACATAATAATCTTGCCAATAGTCTTCCTCCTCTTTTGAGATAACGATTACCCAAAACCTAAAAAAATAACGGGTAATCGTTTACCTTTTCTTGTGGATAATATATCACCAAAATTTTGACCTGTCAACTAAAATTTATCGTGAAAATTTGTATTCAATCCTTTTTTATGAGAAAATATGAGTAAATATCAAAGAAAAATGAGAACGATTACTCAAGAGGACACGATCTATGAAAAACTATTCTATTAAAGACATCGCTGAAATCGCAGGCGTTTCTGTCGCAACTGTTTCGAGAGTTATTAATGATAATGGACGTTTTTCTGAAGAAACTCGAAAAAAAGTCTTAAAAGTCATTGAAGAAACTGGCTACAAAATGAATTACAGTGCTAAAAACTTACGCATGAACAAATCATTCACGATCGGCATTTTAGTACCGGACATCAGTAACTATTTCTTTTCTGATGTTGTTCAGCAATTAGAAGAAATTTTATTTGCTAAGGGCTATTCCACTATTATTTGCAATACATCCCGAAGTTCCGAGAAAGAGCTGGCATATCTACGTATTTTAGAAGGGAAAGGCGTGGATGGCTTGATCGTTATTTCTGGAGCCGAGGCATTTGAATTTGATTCCTCTGGGGCTGAAAAGAAAATCCCTTATATTTGTATCGATCGGGAACCAAAAAAGAAAGAAGATACTATTTTTATTTCATCTAATCACTATCAAGGTGCTTTTGAGAGTACAGAAGAACTGATCCATGAAGGCTGCCAGCATCCTGTTATTGCGATGCATAATCAAAAATCAACCAGTGCTAAAGAGCGGTTGAAAGGATTTAAGGATGCATTGAAGAAAAATAGCATTTCTTTCAATATCAAACAACATTTGCTTTCTATTGATATTGAAAGTGTAGATTTTGAACAAGATTTCCTTGCTTTTCTACAGAAAAATCCAAGTATAGACGGGATTTTTTCTATAAATGATCTCATTGCATTAGAATTAATGCTGAGTTTGAAGAAAAATCATATCGCTGTACCGCAAAAAATAAAATTAATTGGTTTCGATGATACGGCTTCTGGAAAATACACAACACCAACTCTTTCATCGGTCAAACAAAATACGACTTTAATCGCGTCCCATGCAGTGGAAACACTACTAGAATTGATCAACCACAAAGGAGAATTAGGCAGGCAGATCGTCGTGCCCGTTTCGTTGGTTTTAAGAGAGTCTAGTAGGCAATCCTAAATAAACAAAGAGAAGCTCTGCCCAGTAAAAATCTTAGGTAGAATTTCTCTTTTTTTATTCATTTGCAACTAATTACTACTTACCAATAACCAACCTTCTAGTATAAACAGCTTGACCTGAATGCATCACCGCATCATCAATAGCCGAAACAATTCGAGCCTGACGTGTCACAACTGGCATCCAGTTCGTATCTACAACATCAGTCAGACTTCTTTCATCCACATTTTCTAAATAAGTGTTCGTAAAATCAACACTTGCAGTAAGATAATCTAAAAGTAATTTTTTATCTGTTACGACAACTTTAGCGGCTTGTTCAGGCGTATGGCGCCAATCTTGTGTATCATCTGGTAAATCCAAAGCAAACTTTTCACTCCAACCTGACTCTAGCCACAATGGTTGCGTATTATTAAGCTCTGAAATTTGATAATCAAGTTCTTTTGCAGTATGCCAAATCAACCATGTAACTGATTTGATCAAGGGTTTCGGCATCGTGTTGGCTTCTGCTACGCTCATTTGATCAAGAGTTTCTTCAAAACGTTCTTGCGCTCTCTTTAACGTATCAATAGTTAGTTGTGTGATATTCATCTTAGTCCTCCTTCTATAATTCTGTTTCCGTCAACTTAGGCATCTACTACCACTCTACTACAGTGATTATCTAACATCAAACTTTCTTGACTATTGTTTAGAACGTTCAACTTGATAAAAAGCCTTTTAGTCCATTCATTTTTTGACTAAAAGGCTGATCTATCTGCTTATTTATTATCTTAACGTCTATCCAGTTCTCTAAATCTCTTCACCATTTGTTTCAATAACCTTCTGATACCAATCAAACGAATCTTTTTTTAAACGTTTAAGTGTCCCCTTACCTTCGTTATCCTTATCCACATAAATCATACCGTATCTTTTTTCCATTTCGCCACTGCCAAAGCTTACAATATCAATGATTCCCCAAGGTGTATAACCAATAACTGGAACACCATCTTCTACGATAGCTTTTTTCATTTGCTCAATGTGTTTACTCAAATACTCAATCCGATAGTCGTCATGAACAGTATTTTCCTCTGTTAGTTTATCATATGCACCAAAACCATTTTCGACAATAAATAACGGTAGATCGTAACGTTGATAAACAGTATTTAAGACATAACGTAGTCCGACTTCATCGATTGGCCATCCCCAATCAGATGCACTTATATATGGGTTTTTCACTATTTTTGCATTGGGAATATCTTCTGTTGCCCAACCTTCAATGTCTTTAAGCGTTGAGATTGTACCAGACATATAATAACTAAAACCGATATAATCGACTGTTCCTTCTTTCAAAATAGCTAATTCCTGCTCGCTGATATCAATTTGGTAGTTCTTACGTTCCCAATATTTTGTCGCATAAGTGGGAATTTTCCCACGAGCATGAATATCATTATAGAAAAATCTTCGCTCATTGGCCTTTACCGATGCCATCATATCTTCTGGATTACAGGAATACGGATAAACAGGAACATAGGCCATCATACAGCCAATTTGGAATTTAGGATTTATTTTCTTCCCTTCAATCACAGCCGCTGCACTAGCAATTAGTTCATTGATTCCTGCTTGGAAAACAAGTTCTTCTTTCTTGTCTTCGTCTTCAATGATCATCGCTGAATTGGTCCAAACGTGTAACGGTTCTTGCCCATCTGCTTGGTTGTTGATTTCGTTGAAGGTCATCCAGTATGTGACTTTGTCTTTATAGCGTTCAAACACACATTTAGCGAATTTTACAAATAATGGAATCACTTCCTTATTGGCAAAACCACCGAACTTCTCATAGATGTAATAAGGCATTTCAAAATGGGACAGCGTAATAACGGGTTCGATTTCATTTTCTATTAATTCATCAAAGAGGCGATCATAATATAATAATCCTGCTTCATTTGGTTCTTCTTCAATTCCTTTCGGAAAAATACGACTCCATGATATAGACGTTCGCAAACATTTTAAACCTAGCTCTTTAAAAAGCTTGATATCCTCTTTATAGTGATGATAAAAATCAATCGCTTCATGGTTTGGGTAATATTCTCCATCGAGAACACCCTTCGTTATTTTCCGAGGAATTCCGTTACCTCCTGCAGTCATTACATCGGCAATACTAGGTCCTCTTCCGTCTACATCCCAAGCTCCTTCTGCTTGATGAGCGGCAATTGCGCCGCCCCATAAAAAATTATCTCCTATTTTATTCGTCATAATACGGCTCCTTTAATAAAAATAATTCACTTATAAATCAATTTTTTGTGCACGATTTGATGCGATAACAAATGGTAAATAGATCCCTACAGAAACCGCTAAACAGACAACCCCAACCAATGCAGCAACTATATTTCCACCTGTCCCTAAGAATAGATTAATGATCCCAGGTGTAGTCCACGGGACACCAATTGCCGGTGATGGCATAATCGGCCAAACGACCGTCACGAAGTAACCGATCATAATATTGACCATTGGCACCAATATAAAAGGAACGATCAATAACGGATTTAACACGATCGGTAACCCAAAAATGATGGGTTCATTAATTTGAAAAATACCTGGAACTAATGACATCTTGGCAATTTCACGTTGTTCTGGGCGTCTAGAGGCAATAAAGATCGCAATGATCAAGCCCATTGTCATCCCTGTCCCCCCCATATTTGCAAACATATCATTTAAAATGCCCCACGTTTCTTTGTAAGGAACATCCCAAAGTGAACCACCTTTATTGATAAAATCTAGATTGGCTAAATCTTGTTCCGTAAAAATAGCAGAACGAACGGCATTTAACGTATTTGGACCATGAATACCGATAGAAAATAGCAAGGTTTGAATAAAGGCTAATAGCATGACTCCGACAACATTTCCTCCAAGATCACGTAATGGACTTTGAATTCCTTTGTAGATCAGTTCGTTCACGCCTTCTGGTGCGATCATTAACACTAAAAAGTTAACAATTGCTGAGATTCCCACTACGATCACAATTGGTATCATACTTGAAAAAGAACGAGATACAGCTGGTGGAACCATTTCCGGCATGTTAATTTGCAGACGCTTTACTTTAAAAAGCTTTGGTAAAAATTCGCCCACTAAGCAACCTACGATCATAGCAACAAACAAGCCTTGTGCCCCTAGATACTGTGTACTGATGACATTCAAGTCATCTGCATTAAATGGTTTAGGATACAAAATCATAAAGCTAGCGATACTTGTCAACCCGACTAACGTAGAATCTGCGTTAAAATGTTTCGCTAATATTTGAGCCACAAGATACGTGATAAAGATACTCATGATATTGATGGTTCCATTTGCCACGGAAGACAACACTTGCTGCGCGCTTTCTAAATTTGGAAAAACACTGGATAATCGTAATAATTGCACGACAAAACTGTCATTTGAAAATAAAATATTGTTAACTAAAATAACAAGTGATGCAGAAATCGTTAATGGAAAAATCAACATAAAAGCATCCCGAACAGCTGCGATGTGGCGTTGATTATTCAGCTTTGTTGCAATCGGAACTAATGAACGATCAATAATATCATTAAATTTTTGCATAGATAAAACTCCTTTCATTTATAAACGTATTATACATAAATTATCTCACTAAAAAGTAAGCGCCTCCTTTTTAAAAATAAATTCTTAGAAAATAGAATAAATTCCTTATACGGAACGACCTGTTCCTGATTTTAAACAAAAAAATTAACTAAAGTAGGATTTCACTCTAGTTAATTTGTTGGAGCATATTCTATTTACTCATTGCGAAAATCTTTAAGGTAGCTAATCAAAGTTTCTAAAATGGCTATTGAAGGTAGCTGACTAGTAAGATCTAGAAAAATATCTTTGCGTTCTTCTTTGATTTCGTACTCAATGGAGTAGTCACAAAGTTGAGCAAGCGTGCTTTTCTTGTTTAGCGTAATACAGTACTTTTTGACACTATTTTTATCTTCTAAGCCCGCGATAACTTCTATCAATTCTTTCGTTTCACCAGATACACTTAAAAATACGATGGCATTTTTTTGATTCTTGCGTAAAAAACTACGAATAGGATACGTCAGATCATCTAAACTAATCGACACATACCCCAAATTCGCTAATTTTCTAGCTATATACTGTGCAATTGCACCCGAGGCACCCATACCCATAAACAATATAAAATCACTATCACGTAAATCTTGTGCCATCTTTTTGATTTGATATTCTACATCTGGATGAAAAATCCCCATATTAAGGGAATTCACCCGCTCTTCAATGCCAATGTGTGTTTTATTTTCTTCTTGACGAACATTATCTAAATGGGACTTAATATAAAACCGAAACTCTGGAAAAGAATGAAACCCGATTTTCTGAACAAAACGAAAGACAGAGGTTGAGGATACATGTGCACCATCAGCAATATCCCGAACACGCATATAGGGGATTTTATCTAGATTATTCACAACAAATCGATAAATTTCTTGTTCTACAGAGGACAGGTCATTTAATTTCAGATAATCGAATATCGCCATTTATGTTAATCTCCTTTAGTTCGTTAAGAAAATTATACCATAAAAAATTTATTTACTGACAACTTGATGAACTTGATAGACAGCCCCGATCAGACCTGCGTCATTTTTTAATTTCGTTGGCATCACAGGTGCAATCGTCTTGCCTCTTAAATAGTTGATAGCCCCATGATTTTTTTCCACTTCCTCCAATGTTTTCTGAAGTTCTCTGTGAAACTGCTCGTTTGCACTCACTCCGCCACCAATTAAAATAGCTTCTGGATCAAAGCAGCTAATCAAATTGACCAGAGCGACTGAAAGATCTACATAAAATTGTTTCGTAATGGCTACTGCAAGGTCATCGCCGCTTTCAGCTAAGTCAAAGATCTCTCTTGCATCACTAATAGGAATAACTGTTTCTTCATTTTTTTGTTGCGCTTCATTGTATAGACGAATCAGACCATCAACGACAGATGCCCGCCTATTAATCGATACCGACTCAAGATTGCCCGTTTCTGGTAATTTATCGATCATCATCCAACCAAATTCGCCAGCCATACCATGAGAACCACGATGAACCTTCCCATTAATGACGATCCCGCCACCAACGCCCGTACCTAAGACTAGGCATAAATAATTTTCCATATCGATTGCATTTCCGATCCATTTTTCTGCTATGGCAACAGCATTTGCATCATTTTCTACAGTGACAGGTAGACCCGTTAACTTCTCTAGCTTTTGTTTAAAATTTTCGCCATATAAAGGTCTGATCGCACCAGCCGTTAACATAAAGCCATCTTTTTGGACAATCCCTGGCGCACTTATGCCAATTCCTTTTATTTGGTAGTCGGCTCTGGCATCGTCAATGATTTTTAAAAGATTGGCGTAGAATATCTCAGGCTCGTATTCTGTCTCAATGCTTCCTTTTACTAAAATATTGCCGCCTTCATCCAAAACACCATATTTAACCGTCGTTCCCCCTATATCAAATCCTACGTACATAAACGTAACTTCCTTCACTGTTTATTTGAAAGGTTAAAGATAACGCCTTCATTTGAACAGTATTGTATCATATCTTATTGAGGATTTTTTTCCTTTCCAAAGCTAGTTGAGCATTTTTCTATCGTTCAGAGCTTTTTTTATAAATGACAAAAACAACCTAGAGGACCTTTCTACCTCTAGGTTGATAGCTACTATTTTACAATAGAGCAAAATAGTTTAATTTAATAAGGTGGATTTCGAGTAACCAGATATGACTATTCTAAGCCTTCAATCACAAGATTTTCAATACTAGCAGCTTTCGCATCGGCTGCAACTACCGCTTGAAACTCAACCTTGTCTCCTTCTTTTAGGAAAAGAGCCATTGGGCTGTTATTCGTTGTTACACTGTAGATTGTTTTCTCATTTTCTAATAGGAAGGAAACAACCGTTTGTGCTTCACTAGCGACAATCGTGATGCGGGAAACAGTTCCTTTGATCTTCTCTAAATCGGCAGCATCAGTACTTGTATTGTTACTTCCTTTTGTTGCTAATTCAATTCGATATGCATCTAGTGCATTTTGTGCCGCATCTGCATCTACCACAATATCATTGTCTACAGCATTGACATACACATATTTTTTGAAGATCCCCTTACTGTCCATTAAAGAAACAATCCAGGTTGGCACGCCATCGATATTATAAAGCACTGGCATACTTGCTTTCCATTTTTTCTCTGGATAAATCTTCGCTGCAATCGAGATGGCGCCGTCACTATCCATGATTCCTACTTTTGTATCACGATAATACGTTACCTGACCTGTCCTTGCATTGATCAAGGAATAACCTAAAGCGGAATCTTGCTCCTCATCCCCACTTGTAAAATCTGTAAAATACAATAATTGACTACCTTCTTTATTCATCATAGGTGTGATTTGACCAGATGCATAAATGCCATTTTCTGTTGGGATTTTAACATCTTTTTTCGCGCCAAACATCGTTTGATTCCACCAGCCTTGGCTATAGCGACCAAAGTATTCATTGATACTATTCGCCGCAGAACTAGTGATCGGAGCATCTACAAATTTTGGTGCCTCTTTGCTATCATAGACTTTGACTTCACCCGTTGTCGCATTTAAAACAGCTGTTTTAAATTCATTGTAGTTCATCCGACCAGAAACACCATATTCTTTGTATAAAGTTTGAATATAAAAAGGATTTCCTTTGTCATCAATCTCTAAATTAATTTTTCCTGTCGCCGCATAATCTGGATAGGCAGCATAAATTTTACGTGCAGCATCTTTACTAAAGTAAGCAGATGGCGTATAGATAATTGGTTTTTCGACAAATTTAGGCTGTGCATTAATATCTGTTGCACTGATAATAAAATAGCCTGGAACTGCCCCTAATTTCGACCATTTGAAAAACCCATTAAACTCTACTGTGGCAACATATACATATTCACCATTGACAACTTGCGCCGTAATACCATCTAAGGTAAACATATTGGAGTTTGGAATCACAGAGAATTTTTGCAGCATCTTCCGCTTAGCCGTTTTTGGCGCAATCGCAATAGGTGTTTCTTTGGTAGATGTTAAAACCTCTGCCTTTTCTTCGGTCTTCAACGGAATAGTTTGGTAAACATCATCAATTGCCGTTACCCTCGTTACAGAACTTACAATGAATAATAAAACCATCGCAGCAATACTGATTCCTAAAATACGCCCAGACCAATCATTCACGGTCTCTGCTACAACATTTTTGCGCCCATTATGCAATACCTTCGCAGAAGCCTTACTAATGGAGCAACTGAGCAGTAACAAGCCACTTGCAATAACAGCTCCAATTAGATTAATCCATAAAATGGTTGAAAGAGTCTTACTAGGTAGTGCCACAAATAAGAAGCCACCCATTAAGCATAACTCAACGAACATTAGAACAATTGTCCCTTTGCTATTTCTACCTTTTCTAGCAATGAGACTTACACCATTTGCAACTAAAATACCTATACCAAAAAACAATGTTAACCCGATAAAATTTAAAAACATCTTCTTCCTCCTTTTTATTTCGAGATAAAAAAAACACTTCCACTTTAAAGTAGAAGTAGCTTTAATGATTGATTTAATTATACAGGATAGAAATTTCACTTACAATGTCGATTGCTAAAACTTCAAGTTCTTATGCAAATTGAACACTGTGGTAAACTCCAAAAATGAACTAAATCTGATTATTACAGAGAAAGTAGTGATGTTTTCACCTGTCTCAATCGATCCTGTCTCAACAGGTCACAGGACTTCTTCAAAATCGATTTTATCATCCAAAAAGCTTAAACTTCTTTTGGATTAATCTTCCTGTTAGCCAAAACGATCCAGAAATAATATTCCCTTCCCTAATCTCTTCAGTAACAAGTTCCGGATCAGCGACTACATCAAATTCGCCACCTAGCGTTTTAACTTTTGCATAATAGAAATACTCATCTGAATAAGGGTTTCTGAGCTTTTCAGCGGCCAAGACCCGACCACCAAACAGCCCCATAGAACTCGGTCTACCTCCTTCTTCGTCTCCCTCAAATAAACCTGACGGAATAAAAAACTCACTAGCAAATTTTGGTTCTGTTTCTTGCGCCTTATTATATTCTTCTTCATCAGTATAAACACTCAGCTCATGCGCAAAAGCCGCCAATTGCACTTCTTGTATCACAGGGTATTTTATTTTCTGAGCTGCAATATCTGGCATATCAAAGACAAAGGGATACGCAAATGCCCCATCTTCGCTCGGCTCTGCCTCACTGTAGACTCTTCCATCTAATAGCGTATCTGTAGGATCTTCAATTTTTTCAATTAAGCGGACAGTTGAAACAGCCGTTCCTTTATAATGTGGGTTTAAGCCAATCATCTCACCTTGCGTATTTAACTGACCCCAAAGTTCGATTCCATTCCCCATTTTTAGTAGAAGGTAGGTCCCTCCATATGCCTTGATTTTCTTCCCCGATTCAAATACTAAATTTGCATATTTCATAAAATCGGCTTCAGATGAAACAGGTATACCAACTGTTGAAAAATGATTGACCATTTTATTTTCTCATTCCTTTCATTTCAAAAACTATCAGTTCATTCTATCATAGGCGAAATGATGGAGGGAAGAAACTTTTTAATTCCTATCTATCAAAATTTAAAGGACTGCACCCTCTGCAATTCTATTTTCGAAAAGGAAGAATCTAGTGTAAACTACTTTCTTTCCACTACTAGCTTTAAAGAAAGTTCTACTATCTCACTATAAGGTAACAAGCTGATTTTGAGCCTAAATTGCTCAAAATCAGCTCTATTCACTCATAGGACAAGCCAGTTCAGTTGAACTTTTTTATCAGTATGTTTTTTTAAACATAAATAACTCGGCTTTACGATAGTCATAACAAATTTTTGAAAATGCTAATAACCTTCCTGAACTTAAAAATGTGTCATCTCGCACCACCAACGTAGGAGCGCCTACAGCCAATTTAAAAAAACTTGCACCAGGCTCATAAAGAGGTTCACTACTAATGACTTTATCAATAAAGCCTATTTTTATATTTTTGTCCTGTTCAAAATAGTTAAAGACAGAATCGTACAGTGATTCTTCTGGAATTTCTTTAATAATTGACTGTAAAAAATAAGACTTTTCGGATAAGTATGGTTCGTCATCAAGTGTCCGCAAACGATTAATCTCAATCAATTGAACACTTTGAGCCAATTCATTATTTTTAGGTAAAAAATCAGCTTCTGCCACGCTCACAATCCGATGACTAGCTTCTATAGTTTTAATCGTTCGGCCAGGCCGTGCCATTTCTTCTGTTATTCCAATGTTATTTTGTAAGTTCAGTACTTTTTCATGGCGTTCTGGACGGATAAAAGAACCAACACCTTGCGCTTGATAAATAACCCCCATATCACCTAGTTGCGCCAAAGCTTGACGTAATGCATAACGTGACACATTATAGTAGGTCCTCAATTTTTGCTCACTTGGTAACTTTCCATTTTCATCCGCCAATTTGCCATCCTGTATTTCCTCAATCATCTCCTTGACTAATGTTTTAATATCAAGTGGATTCTTGCTTTGCATCTTTAGACACTCCTTTTTATTAAGCCTAGTGAAGCTTATCTGATCACGCTACCTTATACCCGCTCATTAAAATAATACCTTCCTTTTATTATGCTTTCAACTACTTCTTTGTTCCCTCAGATACTACACATTTGTTACAGTAACTTTCGCTTGTTCATCTTGATACAATTTCCTATCATAAAATTTAATAAATGGGAACCAAATTACAAATGCCACAGCTGCGCAGACGATTGCCAATACAAAAGCTCTCCAATCACCGCCTGAACCAATAAACCCTGATAATCCAAGTGGGGTTGGCCATGCAACTTGTGCTATCGGTGGATTAACCATACCGAATTTAATTGCAAAATAAGCTACCGACATTGAGCTCATTGGCGCCAAGAAAAACGGAATCGCTGTATACGGATTATATACAACAGGCATCCCAAATAAAATCGGCTCATTAATATTAAACAACGATGGTACAACTGCCGCCTTACCTAAAGCACCTAACTGGGCTGATTTTGCAAAAAATGTAATGAAGATAACCATCCCAAGTGTGGCCCCTGAACCACCAATCGTTACAAAACTATTGTTAAATTCACCCGCAAAAGGAAGGTTCGCTCCATTTTGATTTTGAACCATATTTGATAAAACAATCGGTGTTAAAAATGAAGTAACGATTGTTGCACCATGAATCCCGACTATCCAAAGTGCATGCATTAAGAAATAAATAACCAATAATCCAATCCAGGTATTAGTCAAATTCGTTACAAAACCAAATGGAATAGCGATCATTTTAAATATATCTGTTCCAAGAGCAACTAGTATGCCATTAATAATAATAACAGTCAATGCAATCAACACAGTTGGAATAAGTGCTGTAAAAGAATTTGAAACACCTGTTGGCACAGTTTCAGGCATCTTGATCACCCATTTACGTTTTACACATAAAGCATAAATTTTAACAGCAATGATCGACATAATGATTGCTGTAAAAATACCTGTTGTGCCTAGCCGTGTAACACCGCCTGACATTTCCCAACCATCAATAATTTTTTTATCATCTGTCACCACATTTACTAAAGTAGCAACACCACCATCAAAAATCAATTCCGGTAGACACATAAAGTAAGCCATCATAGATAATAATGCCCCATTCATAGGGTTTAGATTGATTTTCTCTTCTTGCGCTTGAATTTTTGTATACTCATAACCAAAAACAATACAAAAATAAAGGGCTAAAATCCCCATAGTTGCCATATTACCAAGCATATACAAGCTCTCAACTCGTTCAAACGAAATTTCCCATATTCCTTGCAAAACAGGAAAACTCTGAGGCAAAACAGCAATAATCAGAAACATTGATCCTACAATTGTAAAAGGAATTGAGGCCATCCCAGCAGCCATTACGCCACGGACAATTCTAAACTGGGAAATTTTCCCCATAGGTCCCATTAAATAGTTATTCAAAAATTTAAATAGTTTGTTTTCTGAATCCATGTTTATCACCTTTCTTTTTTTACATTCTTTTCAAAAATTTCCATATGTTTTAAATAAGCATCTCTATCATGTTCAATCTGCCAGACACGCCATTCGACAATTATACCCACAAGACTTCCCACAGCAAGACATGCAAGTAACAAGCCACGCCCTTCACTATTGATAAACGGAAAAAGTAACTGTTGATGCCCTATAAGAATTGTTATAATTCCTAACAAATTACTAAAAATTTGTATAGCGTATCCTGTTTTGGTAATGAACAACTGATTCGACGGATGCCAATATTTGGTGGTCTGTTCAATTATGATAGCGATATCAATTATAATTAACAACAACGGTAGAATAATCCAAATACTTAAAGCTGAAAAAGACAATATACTCCAATATAAATTGACAAAGAAAAAAAATGCAGTAATGTAGCGAAATAGCAGAAAGCGATTGAAATAGATGCTTTTTAACTTAGATTGTTTAATTAATTCTGTTTCAGCTGATATATTTTTCATTTTACTTTCCTTCCTTTTATGTCTAATGAAGTCCACACACCGTCTCATATTAAACCTTTTGCATCACCACTTCCTTCAGAAATACTAGCAACACAACTTGTTCGAACAAGTAAAGATTAACATATTATTCTAATTATGTAAACGCATTCTTTTTTTATATTTAGATAAAAAATACTGTTGAAAACATATTTCAAAAAATAGAAATGATCTTTTGAAGATGAGTTTAGATGATTAAGATGAATGAATATGCAATAGAGTAAGAAACTTAAAAGATAATTTTATTGCATAATACTTTATTTAGACATTAAATGTAGTAAGTAATCCTGCAGCGTTTCTTTTTTGATCGATAAGATACAATCAATTTTAGTATCAAACATTTTATTCCCTCCTTGAAACACAAAAAATAGAACAACCACCATTGATGATTGATCTTCATGAATATAATATATAGTTATTTTTAAGCTAGATACATTCCTTACAACTGATTTACATCGGTTTCCTTAATGACATGGAATTCCGGCCTTATTTTTTCGGGCGTATTCTCGTATTTCCTATCCCAGGAATCAATCACTTTTTGCATTTCTTTTAAAGTTCTCTCTATTTCTTCAAAGTGTTTATTGGCTTCTTTTTCTGTTTTCAACTGGCTTTCTAAACTTTTGAGTTGGGCATTCTGTCCAATTTCACGAATCTTTTGACGTTGTTCTTCCTTGCGCAGTTCTAATTCTTTATCATCCACTAGAAACACACCTTTTTCTATTTCAATTAAAATTTATCTAGCATTTTTCCTTGTTCATCTAAAACTTGTGTTACTTTCTTTCCAAACTGCCCTTTTACTGTCTCCCCTAGACCACTTGTTGCAGAAGTAATGGAATTTTTTGCACTTTCTGATTCCGTTTCACCAGATTTTTTTGTTTTTTTCACAAGACTACCTTTTTTTTGAACAAGTGCCATTGCAGTGGCTTGAGCGCTCATTTTTTGTAAATTCTTTTTATATTCTTTTAATAGTTTTTCGATTGCTTCTAACACGTAATCATGCTCCTTTTACGGTTTAGTTTGTTCTTGAAGTTTTTTTCGATAGGCTTGTTCTGCTTCGTCTTCTTTTAACGAAAGGGTCCGTTTCTCTCTGTCTAATTCTGAGAAAAAATCTTCTTCAAGACGTGATAGTTCACGCCTTGCCCATTCCATAGGCTCATTTGTTTCACCAAATCGTTGTACTTGCCGTTGCATTTCAGAATAGGTATCATTCGTTGCTTGTTCCGCTTGTCGCCTAATTCTTGTCAATGCGTCAGATTCTTCTTCAAGTTGTCGTCTCGTTTGTTGATAATCCGCTAATGCTTGCTCTTCTTGATCCATACTCGTATCTCTCCCTTTTTTAGGCGAGTTGTTTCGCTAATTCTTGGTCTCGTTGAACTAATTCACCTATTTTTGCAGTAATATCTTTGGTTAGGGTACTAAATTTACTACTCATTTGATATGCTAAACTTAGTTTTTCTTGAAATTTTTGTGAAGGGATCGTCACCATTGTTTGTTCCGTACAACCCATTGCCTGCATAGCATCTAAAACTTCACCATAAGATAAGTCAGGACAATTACTTTGAATCGTTGAACGTCCTTCTTGCCACATTTCTTCTAATTCCCTAACGGCATCTTTATAGAGCTTTACGACGTTCTCCATTGCCATGTCGAATTTTGAAGATGCAAGCTTTACAATAGTTAGCGCTTGGCTATCGTCTAAATAGATTTGTTCATTTCCAGATAAACCGCCACCACTAGCGGTTAATTTTTTACGTAAGACATTTAATTTGGTAAAACTATTGATTTGAGTTTGAAGCCACTCATTTTCTTTTTTTAAGCGTTGATACTCTTTTTTACCACCCATTTTGTCTACGCCATAATGTTCTAATCTGCGCATTTGCATCTTATTTTCAACGATGCTTTGCACTAAAAGAGTTTGTTCAATCGAAATACCGCCATTCAAATCTGAATAAACCACGATATCGCCGTATTTGTTAATATAATTCCCTTTTTTATCTACTTGAAATTGATCTAATGAATGTCCGGCTGTTCTCCACCAAGGGTTATCGATACCGATACTCAAAAAAGGGATTTTTTTCCGTCCGTCTGTCAACACACCACTTGTCACGGCATCCGTTGTATCGAAAAGATTCACAATCGTTCCTTTATACTGTTTAATCTGTTCATCCGTTAAACCTGATCCAGCAGCACCATACGTAAACGCATTGTATCCTAGTAGCACTGCAACATAAATGGCTTCTGCCCCACCTAATGAATGTCCAGACGTACCGATGGTAAAGCCGTCTTTTTTTGGATATTTCCGTTCAATTTCTCTGGCATATTCTACAGAGGTACCAAAAGCCCCTTCAGGAGCTTTTGCGCCTAGAAAAATTTCACCAACGTTTGTTTGCCAATCTCGTTTACTTGATGTCCCTGCATAAACAATTGTGACGTCTTTTTTTACGACTGACTCGGGATAACCAGGTACATTTTTTAAATCGGGATTCTCTTTATTTTTATATTCGTCTTTGATTTCAGCTACAGCCATAGCCTGCATACTATTCTTTCGAGGTGCCTGGTCTATCTTCAAACTATCTTTGTTTGTATCAATGGTATCCAAAACAATGTAATCAGTGTTCTTTATCCGTGTATTTTCTCGAATTTCATTTTTTTCAACACCATAAACGTTTTTAGAAAGAATTCTATTTTGATCCATTACTTAATACCTCCATGATAATAAATAATCAATGTTTCAGGTAGAGGTAAGTCTGACGGCTTGTTTTTCTTCTCTAAATAATAAGGTCCCTCACCGGAATGACTTCCTACCTGATAAATCCATTCACCTGTTTCAAATAGTTTAGTATCAAGTGTTGTCTCGTTTTCATATACATCGTTAATGACATATGATACATCCAATCCTTTCATTGGTCCGACAGAAAACCCTGTAAATTCTATCTTTTGTATATCAGAGTATTCTTTGATGTTATCTAATTTATCAAAGTATTCTTGCTCAGTTATAGTTCCTTTTCCTTTGTCAAACTCTTGATAAATTATAGCCACTTTTTTTTTATCTCTTGTATATAGTTGATAATTATTATACAAATAATTAGCTAAATCTGTTTGAATATCATGTAATTCTGCTAAATCTTTTTCTTTTTTCATATACCATGCTCCTCCAATGACTACTAAAATGATTATACCTAACGCTATGAGAGTTTTTCTTTTCATCTTTTTCTCCTTAAAGTAAGAGTAAGCTAACTATAACATAGTCATTTAATTCATAAAACCATGTAATAACTGTATCTAAAATTTAAAAGTAATGTTATTAAAACATCTAGGTAGACATAATCCTGATTAACTACAGTAGCGTCTGTAGCCCCTATTAAATACAAGCTTTTACTTGATAAATTTAGCTGAAAAGCGTCTGTCAGACACTCAGTAAAGTTCCTTGACAAGTTGTGAATTGTTTTTTTGTTTCTGATACTGAAGAACTCCTTCGTTTAGTTTACTCTCTTATTATTTTCCAATAAGTATAGTTTAACAAAATAAAGAGTAAGAATACAGACCATTTGGTAAAAAGTAATTTCTCATGAGAAATAAAACAGCGTATGACTATAAAACTAACATTATTTACAATTTGAGTGAAAAGACTATAAATAATGTGGTATGCTAATAATGGTTGATGGTTTTTCTATCCGAATATAGGTTACAGATCAGCTTGAATAAAGATCGGAATATCTTTGCTTTCTGAAAGGATCGAGTGAACTTCTCGCTCAATACTTTTCGCAAAATTCCGTTCTCCAAGCTTCGTTAATAAGTGGATATAGTCGTAAATATTTTCTTTATAACAATCGTCACCAGTAATTAAATAGCTTGTTAAATTATCCAAGTACTGAATAACTAATTTGTAATCAAACGTAAGATTGCCTTCTTTTGTAGCGGCTAATCTTAAATAATAACGACTTGCCTCATATTCTTTTTTGCGTAGTAACGTTGTGATTAAATTGTTAATCATGTTTTTTATAAATTCTGTTGTCTCCACATTTCTGACTTCAATATCTTTAACAGGCAACGCTTTTTTAGCTAGGTGCTTGATTTGCTTATTGTTAAATAGAAAAATTGTATTGGATAATACAGCGTAATCATACTGAAAAAAATACTCTTTTTCCATGAGAAGTTCATAGATTTGGTTTAATTCTTCTTGGCTTACAGGAGAAATTTCTTTCCAAAAATTGGAGAACAATGTTTTTATCCCGATAAAATTTGCCATTTCTCTAAGATGCATTTCTTTAGAAAATGTTAATTGGTTGTAGTAGTTAAGTAACTTCTTTTTATTGGATTCATCTATTGGACTATTCGCACATTGTCTAAATAATTTACGAAACTTTTTTTGTTCCATACTGTCTTCTAAATATTCTGAAAATTCTTCTAGTGGAACAGAGAAGCGTTCTAAAATATCTCTTAGTTCAGAAAATCTTAATACTTTTTTTCCTGTCTCGATTTTGGAATAGACGGAAGTATCTGTATAGGTAAGTATATCTTTTTGCTTTAAATTTCTATTTTTTCTAAAAAAATAAAGTGCTTCTTCTACATTCATTCTAGTTTCACTTCCTTTTGTATAATCATAGCACATTATTACATATAAAATGTTTGAAATATCCTATTATTGAAAGGAGGTATTGCCATGATTACAGTTGCTACTGCGGTTGCTATTTCTGTTTTTATTTGGGTTAATGTTTAATTTGATTAAACCGCAATTATCTGAGATAGCTGTTTAGCCAATTCATAAGTAGACTCTTGTATCTTTTTTTGATGCAAGGGTTGTTTTAATTAAGTAACGTCTAATATTAAATTTTAATTTGAGATCCAAGTCTATTCTTTTAGATTGGACAATCACAATAATAAAAATGATTTTTCATATTGATGACTACACATAATTGTTTAGCATTGATTTCCTTGATTAAATCCATTGATTTGTAAGTAGCTCAGTTTCATTTCTGCCAACTTACTTTTTCATTGATAACCTACCATCTTCTCCTTATAATTTACTCATTCACTTCCTTCGTGATACAGAGCCCTCCCCTATTATCAATTATTCTAATTCCCTCTTGATGCACAAAAATAGATCAATCACCGAGTAGCGATGATTGGTCTTCACAGGTATAATGTATAGTTATTTTTAATAACATAAGACAGATACTTTGAACATCTTTGAGTACCTTCACTTGCAGAAGTAAAAAAGCCACCAAAACTATATAGTATTTTTTAGTGGCTACAATTACGTATTTATTTCAAAACATAAATAAAAATACTTTTTTATCTTATATATCAGCTTAACTTTGATTCCAGATCCTAAAACGTTACTCTTCTAATTTTTTCAAATTTATCTTCTGAACAATAATATCACCTTTGGTATTTTCCAAAGCTAGACCGCAGTTTGCTAACTCTGAACCTGAGTACACTTGCTTGGTCCTTTGCTCTTGGTAAAGACTTTGACTATCAAGAGCAGGGATTTTGATTAATAAGCTCAAATCATATACTTGATACACATTGCGGAATACATAAATAATGGCTTGTTTTTTATTCGCGAACATCCAAACACAAGTATTGCTCTCAAAAGGAGAGTGCAGCCTATAAAAAGTTCCTTTCATAATAAGTGCTCTTTCCTGTTTGTAGTCTTTCAAATGTTTACGAATGGATTTTTTTTCCTCGTTTGACATCTGAATAATATCCATTTCATAGCCCATATTTGTGGAGGAAGCCAGAGCTGCTCTGGTTTTAAAGGAGACGACACGATTTGTTTGATGATTAGGTACATCAGAAACATGACCTGTTATAGATGAAATCGGAAATAAGTAACTAGCACCATATTGAATTTGCTGCCTATCTAAACCGTCGGTATTATCACTGATCCATGTTTGTGGAAAATAAAAGAGCATTCCTGGATCTAACCTACCTCCACCACTAGAACAATTCTCAAAAAGAACCTCAGGGTAAGCATTCGTTAGCTCGTTGACAATGCGGTAAAAACCTATCATGTAACGATGACTATATTCGGAAGATTCAAAAGTTTGGCTCTGCGAAAAAGGGTCCGTCATATGCCTATTCATATCCCATTTAATATAATTTACACCCCATTCAGTGATTGCCTTTAATAATGTTATGATAATAAATTCTTGGACGTCAACGTTTGTAAGATCCAATACATACTGACTTCTACCAAGCAACGGCTCGTAGTTTTTACTTCTCATGACCCAGTCGGGATGTTTTTGAATTAATTCCGTATTTGGAGAAATCATTTCAGGTTCAAACCAAATACCAAATCCAACATTCTTTTGTTTTGCGTAATCAACCAATGGTTTGATCCCCTCGGGAAATTTTTCTGTGTCTACACTCCAATCACCTAAAGATGTTTTACTGCTATTTCTCTGTCCATACCAACCGTCGTCTAATACTACCGTTTCAAAACCTAAATCACTAGCAGCATCAATCAATTTTCTTATCAATTTGTCATTCACATCATAATAAGTCATTTCCCAACTATTAATAAGAATAGGGCGATCTTTACTTTTCCAAGCAGGATGAATTAAATGATTAGTGAAGAATTGATGGAAACTTTGAGAACTGCCGTTAAATCCTTGATCGCTGTATGATAGAAGTGCTTGAGGGCTATAGAAAGTTTCTCCAGCCTCTAATCTCCATGAAAAAGTCTCACTATTTAAACCAATTTGTATTCGCAAATGATTGTATTGGTCTCTTTCTAAAGCAATCTCGTGATTACCACTATAAATCAATGTGATTGCATAGACTTCCCCTTGAAATTCGTTTGCATCTTTTGATAAAGCAATAAACGGCGGATATTGTGGGCCACTCGCCCCTCTGGAACTTCCAATTTTAAATAAGCCATGTTGAATCTTGCTACGATTCAACTGAAATTCTTTCTGATGAGTACCGTAGAAAGTCGTAGCAAGCTGTTGATCATATCTAGTATCAATTGAAGCACTCAATAATTTAGTTACTTTTAGAGACTGAGTGCCAACATTTTTTACTCTGGATGAACGGACGATCACAGGTGAATCTTCAAAAATTGTATAATACAAAGCCAGCTCGATTTCAGCAATCTGATCATATAAATAAATAATCAGGGTTTGAGCTTGTTCGTCAGTGTTTCTAGCATGAGGTAAATCTGTTAATTCAATTACCCCATTTTGGATTTCATAGCTCTTGTAGCAAAATCTAGTAATCTCATCGGCATTTTCTTGCTGTATCTGTATAGCAGAACTTCTGTAATCTCCTTGGTGAGAAAAAGGTAGCTCGAATGGTAGAAATTCCGGAGATATTTCAGGCTTCTCATTGTTAGGTGTCGCTGCAAAGGTTCTTTTATTCAAAAGTGGTCGATTGCTAAAATGATAGCCTGCTAATTTTTTACCCCAATAACGATGAACTAAGTATGAGTGTTCAACAATTTCCATAATATAAGTAATATGATTATTCGATAAAGTAAACATATTATTTTCTGAGTTGAAGCGAATGAGTTCCTGCATGATTAGTTGTGATCCTTTCTGTATTTTGTAGGAGAGAGTCCCAGTTCTTTTCTAAAAAATTTGGAGAAGGAAAGTGCGTCAGTAAAGCCAACAGAGCCTGCAATTAAGTTAATTGGGTCATCACTTTCCGTCAGTAATTTTTTTGCCTTATTGATCTTTAAGTTAGTTAAATATTTCTTGGGTGAAATGCCGATTTCTTCTTTAAACATTGCGGATAAGTAATTAGGATGGATACCTACGGAATAGGCTATATCAGAAATTTGAATATCATCATGATAATGTAGCTCCATATATCTCATTGCTTGAAATGAAGGTGAGGTTTCATGATTATTCACAGCTTCTATCCCGCATTCTCCTAAAAGGGTACCGACAATGTCATACATAATACCATTAATTCTAAAGTATGAAGCAAGTGTATTTTGATTTAGTTCAATAATTTCTTCAATTCTTTTTTCATAAAAAGAAGCATCTGAACAATCCATGACAAAACCAGATGTGCTCGATTTAATCAACGTTTGAACAAAATTTACTGATTCTATCCCGGTAAAACCAATCCATGAGTACTTCCAAGGGTCTTGTTTATTTGCTGTGTAAGTTGAAACGACGTTTGCAGGAACGATGAAGAGTTGATTCTCATGAACTTCAATTTGCTGATTTTCTATTTCTAACAGCCCCTTGCCCTCCTTTACAAAGTGAATAAAATGATAGTCTCTTCTTTTGGGACCATAACTATAATTAGGTTCACAATATTCAATCCCGCTGTTGTACAAAATGAAGTCTGATATACTCTTTTTCGAAAAGTCAGTAAATTTATCTGTATATTCTCTCAAATTATTATTCATGTACTTATTATACATGGGAACGCTTAACAAACAATGTCTATCTTAGAAATTCCCATATATCCATTAACTTTTTCCATATTCGAAATGTAATAAAGGATGTTAAGATTTCATCAACCAAGGTTATGAAAACGCATTAATGAAAACTATTTTAAGGAGGGTTTATAGAATTTGGAGAATAAATATAGGAATTCTTTCCATATAGAGCCGGCAAAAGGATTATTAAATGATCCTAATGGATTGATCCAGTTTAAAGGGAAATATTATTTTTTTCATCAATGGAATCGATTTGAAACTAATCACTCTTATAAAGAGTGGGGATTATTTATTTCAAAAGATTTAGTAACATGGGAAAACCAAGGATCTGCTATTTTACCGGATTTAGCGAGTGATAAAGATGGCATCTATTCGGGAAGTGCTGTGGAAAAAGATGGAGTAATGTATCTTTTCTACACTGGAAATAGTAAAAAGTATGGGAAAAGAAGAAGCTATCAAAAAATTGCTTATTCTGAAGATGGAAAAACCTTTATTAAGAAGGAACAAGCTATCGAAACCCCAGTTGGTTTTACTGAGCATCATCGTGATCCTAAGGTTTGGGAAAAGAACGGTAAATGGTGGATGATTGTAGGAGCACAGTCGGAAGAAAATATAGGCGCTATCACATTATTTGAATCGAGTAATTTGAGTAATTGGCAATTTCAAGGTGAGTTTTATTCAGATCAATCATTGGATCAGATGTGTGAGTGTCCGGATGTATTTTCTTTAAGTCATGATGTGGATATATTAACCTTATGTCCTCAAAAAAGAACCCCTATTGAAGATACTGACTTATCACTGTCTAGTTATGCGGGATATTTAGTTGGGAAAGTGGACTACAAAAAAAAGAAATTTGTCGCAAAAGAAGAGATTCAAAAATTAGACTATGGGTTTGATTTCTACGCTGCACAAACGTTTGAAGATGACAAAGGACGGCGTATTCTAACCGCTTGGATGTCTCGAATGGAAGAGGAAGAAGAAGCTTGTTGTCCGACTGTTACAGATGGGTATATACATTGCTTAACAATGCCAAGAGAGTTGAAGTGGAAAAACGATTGCCTTTACCAATTACCTTTAGAAGAGTATCAAGTACTACGAAAAGAAAAAAGAGAATATAAAAACAGTTGTCATTTGATCAAAAATCAAAACAACACATATGAGATAATGATTGACTTTACTGAATGGATCAATCACTTTTCAATCACCTTAAATTCAGATATGAATTCGATTAACTATACTAATGGACGATTAGAAATTAGCCGAATTAATTGGGTTTCAGGAGAATGCGAATCGAAGGAATTTGAGATAAGCTCACTTTTTAAACTTCAGATTTTTAATGATAATTCAACGATGGAAATATTTATCAATGATGGAGAATACGTTTTTTCAATGAGAACATTTAGCAATCATTTCAATAGAGATGCATATTATCAGAATTTAGGTCACAACGGATCAGTTATGTTTTATAATTATTGAGGAGGATAACGAATGAATAACAAAGATATCGCAATACAAATTTTAGAACTAGTTGGCGGAAATGAAAATGTTCAATCGGTGACACACTGTGCGACGAGACTTAGAATTATCGTTAATGATAAAGATAAAATTGATATTAAGGGCGTAGAAAATATTGATAAAGTAAAGGGTAGTTTCTTCAATTCAGGTCAATATCAAGTCATTTTAGGTACAGGGTTAGTGAACAAGGTATACGACGAGTTCATTCCGCTGATCGACGGTTCTAGGAGAAACATTTCTGAGGATTCTACAGTGAAACAAAAGATAACTTTCCAGCGAGCAATCAGAATATTTGGGGACGTTTTTGTTCCAATTATTCCAGTTTTGGTAGCTACTGGTTTATTTATGGGACTGCGAGGATTGTTCACACAAGAAGCAGTTTTAGGTGTCATCGGACTCACGCCAGATGACATCCCACAACAATTTCTGATGTTCACTCAGATTTTAACGGATACGGCGTTTGCTTTTTTACCTGCCTTAGTAGCTTGGTCTACTTTTAGAATATTTGGTGGAACACCCATTCTAGGGATTGTTTTAGGATTAATGCTGGTAAGTTCAGTACTGCCAAATGCGTATGAAGTAGGACAGCAAACAGCCAAACCACTAGTATTTTTGGGATTTATCAAAGTTGTTGGTTATCAAGGTTCGGTATTACCTGCCTTTGTAACTGGAATTTTAGGCTCTAAAATTGAACTATTCTTGAGAAAACGAATTCCTGATTCATTAGATTTAATTTTGACACCATTCTTAACACTATTAACTGGCCTTACGCTTGCACTGTTTATTATTGGACCTATTTTTCATGAAGTGGAAATAGGTGTTTTACACGGAGTAGAGTTTCTATTAAATCTTCCTCTTGGAATTGGCGGCTTAATCTACGGTAGTTTTGGACAATTGTTGGGAATTTTTGGTATTCATCATGTTCTTAACTTTTTAGAGATTAGTATGTTGGGACAAGATGGTTGGAATTACTTAAATCCAATTGGTACCTGTGGAAACATCGCACAAGCAGGGGCAGTATTAGCAGTTGCTATGAAATCTACTTCGCCTAAGATGAAGCAAATTGCCTATCCATCCGCCCTATCAGCAACTCTAGGAATTACTGAACCAGCAGTTTTTGGCGTTACGTTGCGTTTAGTTAAGCCATTTATCATGTCGATGATCGGTGGAGGCGTTGGTGGATTTCTAGCTTCTATTTTTAAATTGAGAGCTAGCGGTATGGCTCTTACAGGAATTCCAGGGACATTGTTGTATCTTAATGAGCAATTACCACTTTACATTTTAGTTAATCTTGTAGCATTTGGAGTATCTTTTGGATTAACTTGGACGATTGGCTATCAAAAGAATCAAGAACTAGGATAATAATAATTAAGTTTCTTGCTAAGTATAAAAAGTAACTATAGCTAAAATACCTTCAAAACTTCATCTTTAGTTTTGAAGGTATTTTTTATCACACTAGGTACTTTTAGATATAAAAAAAGACCAACTATTATTTAGAATAATTGATCTTCATACAGATTAAAGAGAACAACTAAAAAAATATCCCTACTTATGATACGGTTCTGCGTATCGGAAGGGGATGATATTGGGAGAAGTCTATCATAATGAAGAATTTTGCGAATCTAATATAGGCTAGTATCATCATATCTAATATTTTAATTGATTATAAACTCATCAATGATGACATGAAAATCATTGATCTTCTCTCGATATGAGGTTTCGACAAGCTAGCTTATATAACTTTAAACCCTCTCTTTTGAGAAAATCACTTGTGATACTTCTCTGAGTGTCCTAAGTGAATGGATATCCCCTCAAATCTATACTGATTTAAAACCTCCAAATAATACGCAATTATTTGGAGGTTTTCCCTTTTAATGAAAAGAAAAGTAAGCTCAATATTTCATTCAATTTCCAAACCAGTAAAAGTCCTTCTTTTTCTTATACTGGTAGTAACTTTGATATATCTTATATATATTTTTAAAGAATCAGGTATAAAAGGGATTCTTAACACACCAAAAACATTATATACCATGATAATTACTGCTATTTTAACTTTATTAGGATGCTACGAAGCAGTCGTTTTGTTGATTAATCGTAACTATATCGAAATCAACCCAAAATCTCCTATAAATCTTGTATTTGTTGATCGGACAAATGAATTAACAAGGATTATTAATTGGTTAAACGAGAAAAGAAATATCAATATTTATGGGCAAAGTGGTATTGGAAAAACTTATCTAGCAAAGCAATTAGTATCGATACTTAACAACTCTGATAAATTAGAGGATAACTACAAAAACTTAACTCCAAACAACGATATTCTAGCATTTTATATTTCTGCAAGTTTTGAACGAGATTTAGAGGAACTAGTCATAGAAGAAGTAAATAAATCCGCTAAAGAAGATATCCACACTGTTTCCGACGTTTTAAGCCTCTTCATGAAAATTGGAACGCAGAATATTATTTTTGTTATTGATAGCCTTAGAAGCGATGCTGAACAGAGACGGAAAATTGAACTGCTGTTAAAAGAATTGGAAATGAATAAAACGAGATTTGTCATTATTTCAGAGGAGCCTTTGCATCCAACACAAGTTACTGCTACCAATTTTTTTATAGGAGACAGGTATTTTACAGCAATAGAAATCAAAGAAATAATGAAAAAATTATCTTGTGCTGAAACGGATATTGATGCAGATGCAATTCTGAATGTTAGCTCAGGATTACCCGTAATTATTGATTTAGTTATACAAAATATTCAGTCAGAAAGAGATTTAGCAGACAAGAATTGTTATTTATTTAGCCTTCTGGAATCATTATTATATGAAGAAGAATCACAATATTATTTATTTCGTGAATTAATTGTTCGTTGTATTTTTAATTATTCCTCTGATATTCATGATCTTACATTCAATAAATCAGATCTAAACCGATTACGTGAAAAGCATCTTATCAATGATAGTTTTAATAATAATAAAGTAACTATTCATAAAGTAATCGAACATGGATTTCATTACGTATTTGATTGTCGTGATAAAGAGACTTATCGAAAAATACATAAAAAAGAATTCGAAAAATATAAAAATACGGATAGTAACCGCGCATTATCGCATTTACTATGCTCAGATGTTGAGACAATAAATAAAGAAAGCGAATTTGTCATAAATACGTACGAACGTCTTTTGAAGTTTGATTCATATGATAGATTATTAAATAATTTTCAGCTTTTTGATAGCCTGTCTAATAAGTCAGCTATTAATCAGCAATTAGCTACTTACTTTACGTATGGGAATCTTTTTAGTTTAATGGGAATCGGCCAATACTCAGCTGCTGACGATTTCTTTAATGAATTGACGGTTGATTACGGAACACTTCATGTGAATCAGGCAATTACTGATATGGACTATCGTTTTTTATTAAAGAGAGCGGATCTTTCTCATTTAGTTAATCAATTCGACACCGCACTTGAAGATCTTGAACTACTTGTAAATAACATTAAAAATAGTACTTTATCAGAAGAAATCAAAGAAGAATACCACTTAGAATACAAGTTATTAATAGCACATATTGAAGGTCATAAAGGTGAAAATATCCAAGCTGTAACAAGAAATTACTTTAAATTACTGAATACAGTTGAAAAAAATTATGCTAAAAATCCTCTCCAATTTGCTACGATTTACGTCAAATCAATTTACGGCTTAATCTGTTCACATATGGTGTTGCACTCTGATTCAAAGCAGTTTTCTTATACGAAGTATTTTAACTTGATTAATAGTGTACTCAATCAAAATACCAACGAATTAGAACATTTATATCATCGTGTAAATCGTCACTATTCAATGTATTTGAGACAGAAAAAAGAGTTTCCTCAGAGTGAGACTGTTTTAAAGGAGTCTATTGAATATTTTAAAGAACACAGTCATCGGATTATTTATGATTTTTATTTTTCATTAGCTGATTTGTTTAGAGAACAGGAGAAGTTTGATGACGCAATAGATTATTATGCTCGAGCAGAAAACTATGCAGAAGATATTTCTGATATCAACTTGTACATTTATTGTAGATTGGGAACAATTTTATCTCTCGCTCAAAATGAAGAAAACAAAAATCAAACAATAGAATATGTTGAAGAACTAAAAAAACTTCTTAAAAAATCTGTTGATACTAAAATGTATATTCATCAACTTCATATCAAATTGGTTCTTTATGCTCTGGTAAATCAGCAGGAGGCTCAATTAAATGTATTGGAACAACTAGCTTTTAGAGGTCTAAACTTTGAAAAAAAATTAATAGAAAAAGAATGGTCTATCAAAAATTTGAATAGCTTACATTTAATTGTTAGGTAAAGAAGGAAACTATGAAGTAATGGTTTTGAATAAATAAAATCCCGTGAAGTAGTCATAGTTATAACAGCTACATGGGATTTTAAAATTTTGAGCTTATCTGTACGAAAAAATATATTTTAGCATTTATTATTTTAAAAGCAATAATGAATAGATTTTTTCTGAATTAATAATTGAAGCTGAGCAGCTATTTCTTTGTCTGTTTTTGAATTTTGTTTTATTTTTAATAGAGTTAAAACGTTAGCAACTCTAGATAAATCTGTTTCATCATAACCATAACGAGTAATTTCTTGTGTACCAATTCTAATACCACTATGACGATAAATTTTTTTCATCCGTTTATTTAGCGTAACACAGTGGAAAGTAGCATTATTGTAGAAAGTATCAATAGATTCAGGATCAACGTAGAAATGAATCTGATGTGTTTTAGAGTAAGAGTTCCCTTTTTTTAGTAGTTCAAAATGAGGTTCTAATAAATCCGTTAATAATTGAGTATTTTTGATCATTTGAGTCATATATTCCTTACCGTGGACTTGAAATTCAATCAATGTATAAATTAAACTTAATATTTGATGCATTTGAACATTTCGTATATAGACTGGGTTAATTTTAGTATCAATTTTTTGAGCAAAAGAAACATTTTTTGCCATTACTAAACCGCAACTTGGTCCAGGAATAGTTTTATGGGTTGCTCCTAATAAAATAATTTTATTTTCTTCTGGCATGCTCAGTAAAGGATTTTGTTGGGGATCATAAGCAATTAGCCCTAATGTCTGTGTTGCGTCATAAATTAAAATAGTGTCTTGTAATTCAAGTTGTGCAATTTTTGGTGGATATTGTACATCAGAAAGACCAATAATGATACCTGCAATTTGTTCATTCTGTATCTTTTGATTGATTTTAGAATAATCAAAATCAAATAATTCATAGTCATAGGGAAGAAAATCTACATCTAATCCTAATCGTTTACAAATAGAAGGAATTGAGCCATGACCTCCAACATCATCGTCACTTATTAATATTTTATCACCTGTTTTGAAAGCACTCATCAATACAGTCGTTAAGGCATTCATTCCTGTTAATGTTCGTCCGTCTGTATAATCAGCGCCATATAATTCTTTACCTAATTTTGAAAGTAATTCATAGTAATCAAATAATAAACTACTTTCCATAAAATTATGTTCCATTTGTAAATCTAGAGTTCCCCCCATAATGTATCGTTCCTGTATAGAAGATGATAATGGCAGTTTTGAAAAATTAGACATCACATTTTCGGCTGCACACAAGGGTAAGGTGTTTTTGTCGTAAGTTGCATAGTTTTTATTTAACTGTTCTAAAATTTTCAAGTTTTCCACTTTAAAACCTCCAAATAATTGCGTATTATTAGTAGTTTTATTATATCATATATGTTGTAAAAAAATAACAACTTTTTAATAAGGAGAACCTATGAAACACTATATCAATAGATTTATTATTTATAAAAAAATGCAAAACCTTTCGCCTAAAACAATTCACGCATATACAACTGATTTAAATCAACTTACGAATCACTATGATCCAACTAATGGTACTATTGATGATTGTTTTGATAATTATACTGACTTTTTAATTCAAACAAACAACTATAAGTCCAACACTAAAAAAAGAAAATTGATTACAATAAAAATGTTTTGGAATTTTTTAACTGAAAAAGAGAATTTACAGCTCACGGCTTTACCTACTATGGCTATACGTAAAGAAAAAAAATTGCCAAAAACACTAAGTGTGCTCGAACTCCGTCGATTAACTAGTAGCGTTAATGACTATCAGCCATCATCTAGTAAAAAAAAACGAGATCACTTAAGAGATAAAGCAATCATCGAGATAATGATTAATTTAGGTCTGCGAATTAGCGAAATCAGTAATATCAATTTGAGTGACTATAATAATGGCGATTTAATTATTCATGGCAAAAATAACAAAGAGAGAATACTTTTTTTAACCACTGATATATCAAAACAAATAATCAATGATTATTTAGTTTGTCGCAAAGAGTATACCCCTCCCCCCAATGAAGATTCTTTCTTCTTAAATAAATATGGTAATCGCTTATCTATCTTTGGAATTTCAAATATCTACAAAAAATATAGATATTTATCTCAAATTAATTCTTTGTCTACGCCTCACTATTTACGTCATAGTTTTGCAACACAATTATTAAACAATGGTGCAAACTTAAGAGATATTCAAGAACTTCTAGGACATTCAAATATCTCTACAACTGAAATTTATACAAATGTTTCTTCTACGCGTAAGCAGAAAGTCCTTACTCTCTATGGTTTTAGAAACAACTCATAAAAAAATTAGGGTAATTAGAAACAATCAATTACCCTAATTTCTATTTCAATAATTTAAAATTTCTAAACGAATTTACTTCACATCAGATAAGCATTTATTAAGACTAAAGTATTCTTTTGATTTTTTTACGCCAACACATTTAAGCTATTAGCAAGCTTACTGCTTGCCACTTGATTAACACTCTTACGATAAAACACTTTTTTATTAAGTTTTCGATAGTTTAACAATTACATCTTTAAAAGAACTATTATCAGCAAAATCTGTTTCTAATTGCTCCAAAATATTTTTAGATGAACTTTTTTTATTTCAATAATATTCTCCTGTATAGTTTTTTTAATTTCTTCTTTTTCCAAATGTGATTCCACAATAGTTAGTCTTTCGTTAGAGATTCACAACTTTCCTAGTTAAAACTTTATTATTCATTATTAACCAGAAAGTCTAGTACCTTTTTATTTTAAAGTTTACTCATATTCAATATAAACTTTACTTAAACAATTATTTTCTAAAAATGAAATTATCGTTTTGACTACTTCCTCTAAGTCTATTTTCATTGAACTTTGACTAACCTTATGAATGTCAAAACATTTTAATTAATTAATAGTTAGCGAAATATTATTTATCAACCACGTTGAGTCATCATGCCATCCTTCATGATCGAAGTATTGTCGATGAATCACTTCAACTGCTTGGCGTTGGTTATCTGGATTGAACTCAAAGATTTGTTAGTAGTCTAATTCTGGTTCTGCTTCGCTTCTTTTTTTGTCGATTAATTGCCAGCAATAGAGTTGGATTTCTTTTGGTACTTGTTCATTCACTCCTCTCGTGATGTAACGATTTTCTTTGTTATCAAACATTTTATTTCCCTCCTTGAAACACAAAAATAGACCAACCACCATTTAAGATGATTGATCTTCGTAGATATAATATATAGTTATTTTTTGATAAAATACAATTAGTTATTAGTAACTTGATTAAATATTTTGGGTTAAGAAAACATGTTGACGTAAAAATCTTCCTCATAATATCATCGAAAAACAGCTAAGTAAATCTTGTAGACCCCTGCGTTCTTCAAAATGATTATTAATTTCTTAGGTAAAATTTTCTTGAATACTCCCAATAATATATGATGTTTGGTTCAACACATATGCCATACCGTATGACAGAATTTTGGTCACTTGAAAAAAACAACTCTTCTATAGAATTTATCTAATGATTCAAATAGATATTACTTCACATATTTTTCATCATATTTTGAATAATCAGGTTGTTTCTCTCTGTTCATTGCATAGCGTAAATAAGGTTCTTTAGTATTAGGAATAATCATAATAGCAATGGTATCATCTTTTTTTTCTGGGAAAATAATATGCACTCTCCCTACTCTCCCTATTTCCATTTCAAAATATTTTTTGCCCTCAGTCGTACCTGAAGTGATTTAATTGACTTCTAGCTTCACATCATTTACGGTGATTGTCATTTCTGAAATTTCACCAGAGTCATTTTGTACGTGCCAAGTTCCTTTAATACTCTCAGAATTTTTACATGAAACGAGTAAGAAAAAAGTGATTACGTTTAATAATATCACGTAAAACATTTGTTTATTATTCATCATTTCCTTCCTCTTCTACTTTTCTCCCTCTATTTCTTGTTTTACTTCTTCATACCATGACATAAAGATGTCAGAACTATGAAGGTCATCAGTATTAGAATACATAGGATCATACTTGTATTTAGCTTTCAAACTATTTTCATGCACATCATAGTACAATTTGAATTGTGTCGATACTGGTTGTTCATATTTCTTGCAAACTTCTTCTATTTTTTGTAAGTCTTCAGTCCCTATTCGCAGAACAGCCCATTTTCTATCGGAAGATATATCATATTCTTTTTCCCCTTCAATTATTGCAGAATTGACTTTATTCATGGTTACAATTTGACCATGGATTTGAAAGAATAAATTAAAGGAATACCCCCCATTTTCAATAGAACCATATAAGTAAATTTTTTCTGCTCGATCTTCAATAAATTCTTTAGCGATATCAACCATATCTGCTTGCCATTCCATAAATTCATCTTCAAATGTTTTTGTCATTACATTACTCCTATGCCTAATTCACATTTTCTTCTTGATAATATTTCCGATATTTATTATGTTAATTATAGTATTTCTGTTTTAGATGTTCTACCTTCTTGATATCAGTTCCGTACACCATTGTTCTGTAAAACATTCTTCCATCATCGGAATATGGTAGCTCTTCCTGATCAAACTTAATGTTCATTTTATTCAGTTCTTTAGCTAATACTTCTGAGGTATTCTTGTTCTCTGTAGCAGAAATACAATGGGTTCTAGCCCAATTACTTTTCTCTAATTTTGCAGCTAAGTAGCCAACTAGTTCTTTCTCAGTATTAAACTGTTTTTCTGGATATACCTGACCTCTTTCAGAATAAAATAGTTCAAGTTGTGAACCAACTCTTCTTACTCCATATCCTTCTGGATTTGTATTTTCACTCAGGTGAATTCCAAACTGATTAAACCCACCATCATCTAACCATTGAAAAAACTCTTTTATTGTTACTGGATAATCTGTACTCAACCATACCACACTCCTTTACATCTATAATTATAATATAAATTTATTTTTTAATAGAGAAGTATTCCTCTCTATCAAATAGGCTAGTTGAACCTATGATCCAACTAGCCTATTTACACATGTATTAGCTAATTCTATTTTTAACTTTAATAAAAAATACAGTCATCTATATTTACCAAACTTCAAAAAAATGAAACCGGTAACGAGGAGATTGGCAGATTCATATATTTTCTCTCTTCATCATCCAATCCTCTATACCAATACAGATCCGTAAGTAGTATTTCAGAAAAAATCTCTGTGATCTCTATTTCAATTTCACCTATACTATAAATTAGTTTGATCTTTTTTTCTTCCTTACTTTCTAAAGCTAAAAAGGTTTTACCATTAAGAACAGAGAAATCATCAGTACATTGAAGTTCATTCTCCCAGTCATGCCAATTCAAAATATTTCTAACAGTTATAACTAATTTTTGTTCACCGTTAGATACAAAGACACCTTTCTCATTATTATTTTCTAAAAAGCAATATACTCCATCAAGCTTAATTATGAGTACATGATTTTTAAATAAAGCATCTGTGATAGTCATATCGTGAAACGAAATATATTCCATCGTCTTGTATATCCGTTTATCCATTAGTCATCCTTTCCAAAAAATATCCCTACTTATGATACGGTTCTCCCCGCATAATCCGAAATCCTCGATAGATCTGCTCCACCAAAACCAGCCGCATCAACTGATGTGGATACGTCAACTTTCCAAATGACATCTGTTGCTGACTTCTTTTCAACACCTCATCACTTAAACCAAGCGAACCACCGATCACAAATGCCAACTGACTTTTACCATTAATTCCTAATTGCTCGATTTCTTTAGAAAATTCCTCACTACTAAATTGTTTCCCATTGATCGCCAGCACAAAGACATGATCCTGATCTGAAATTTTCGCTAAAATGCGTTCGCCTTCTTTACCTTTGACCTGAAGCATCTCTGCTTCACTTAAATTCTCTGGTGCTTTTTCATCTGCTACTTCAATAATCTCAACTTTTGCATAACTTTGCAGGCGTTTTAAATATTCATTGATTCCTTGCACTAAATATTTTTCTTTCAACTTCCCCACAGTAATGATTTTTATTTTCATTGATTTCACGTCTCTTCCTGTTTGATTCTTTCACTTGTTAACAATTTTATCATGAATGTTTTGAGTCTTCCACATACTTTCCCACAAAGTTATACACATATGCACAGACTTATCCACAACTTTACACTGAATTATCCTTTATTTCATAGTATTTTGAGATACAAACACATATTCCCATTTATTTATCCACATTATCCACATTTTGTGGATAACTTTTTCACAGGAGTTTTCCTCTGTTTTTCAAAAGTTCTTCACACTTTATTGTGTATAAGTATTCCAGTAATAATCTTTTTTCATTATTTGTATCTGTTTTTCTCCCTAACTTGTTCATAAAAAATTCAAAGCTATTCGGTAGACTAAAGGTGTCTTGAAAGACTATACTAAATATAACAAATAATGATAATTAAATAGGAGGTTGCTTGTATGCAAAAAAAAGATGTTACACCTAATTCAGATAAAAAGCAAAATGGCTTATTCAAAAAATTGGGGATTGGTTTAGTTGGAGGGTTACTCGGAGGAGCGCTAGCTTTTGGTGGTGCTTATGCGATCATGGGTCAAAACGCTCCTTCATCTAATTCATCCACAACAACTAGTACAGTAAAAGATAACAAGGGCGATACAAAAGTCACTAATGTTAGTTTAGATGTCAATAGTGATGTCACAAAGGCAGTTGATAAAGTAAAAGATTCAGTCGTTTCAGTGATCAACTTGCAAAGTCCAAGTCAAAATAGTGATGCTAGCGGTTTTGGCAGTATCTTTGGTGGAAATGAAGGGAATGACTCTAATAACGCTGAGTCTGATGGTAGTGACTTACAAGCTACTAGTGAAGGTAGTGGCGTTATCTACAAGAAAGATGGTAAAACAGCTTATGTGGTCACAAATAATCACGTAGTAGACCAAGCGAAAGGTTTAGAAGTTGTTTTGCATGATGGAACTAAAGTCGAAGGTGAATTGGTTGGAACAGATTCTTATACTGACCTTGCTGTAATCAAGATTTCTGCTGACAAAGTTGATTCAATTGCTGAATTTGGTAATTCTGATAACTTGAAAATCGGCGAACCCGCTTTAGCGATCGGTTCTCCATTAGGTTCAGCTTATGCTAACTCAGTAACTCAAGGGATCATTTCTTCACTAAATAGAAATATCCAAAATGAAAACAACGGTCAAGCAATCAATATCAATGCGATCCAAACAGATGCAGCGATCAACCCTGGTAACTCAGGAGGTCCTTTAGTCAACATCGAAGGGCAAGTAATCGGAATCAACTCTGTTAAAATCGTTCAATCTGAAAGCCAAGTCAGTGTTGAAGGAATGGGCTTTGCAATTCCAAGTAACGATGTCGTTAATATTATCAACCAATTAGAAAAAGAAGGAAAAGTAACTCGTCCAGCCTTGGGAATCACAATGGAAGAATTAACAAATGTCTCCACACAACAAAGAAAAGAAATCTTGAAACTTCCTGAAACTGTACAAATGGGCGTCCTTGTTCGTTCTGTTCAAACAGCAACACCTGCTGACAAAGCCGGCCTTGAAAGATACGATGTCATCACTAAAATTGATGATAAAGACATCGACTCTGTAACTGACTTACAAAGTGCTCTTTACAAGAAAAAAGTGGGCGATAAAATGAAAGTGACATTCTACCGTGATGGAAAAGAACAAAGTGTGGATGTAGAATTAACCATCGATCAATCTGCACTTAAACAAAACTCATCTAACTCCAATAACTCACAAAATCCATAAATTCAGTGATTAAAAAACTAGGTTGCTTACTTTTCAGTTAGAAGAGAAAAGTACAGCCTAGTTTTTTTGGCTCTAACGATACACCTTTATCTGAGCAATAAATTCAATAATATTATAAAATAGAGACATACAAAGCGTTAGAAAGAGGGACTTACTATGGCTCATACGTTACGTGAAGAATGGGATAAATTATTTGGTAAAAAACATGATTTAGCCGCACTAAAAAAAGCAACACATGATAAGCATGGAAATTTTGTTACCGATGAGGGCGTAAATACTGACGTTTTAGGTCACAGCTCTGTCGACGAACTAAATGCCATGATGTCTGCTGATTGGGATACCTTTTTAAATGACAGTACCTTATTTACCGCATTAGAGGAAGCAGAACAAAATAAAGTCCGTAGTAGTGGCCCCAGTTTTGCTGACTATAACGGCGATTAAAGTTAGCAAATTGTCCCCTACATTCAAAAAAAAGAAAGCAGAGCGAAAATCATTTTCAAGATTTTCGCTCTGCTTTTTTGCTTCTACTATTAAAATTGAAAACTCACAATACCGATTATCTCTGATTTTTTTATTGTTCCATAATCGCGACTATCTGTAGAATATAACCGATTATCACCCAATACAAAGTAACGGTCTGCTGGCAATTCGGTTGTACCCATCAATCCAAACAGCGTAAAGTCTTTGGTATACAAAAAATCACTATTAGCAGCAGACGTCTTTTCAGCAGCAAGATATGGTTCACTTCGTTCTACACCATTAATATATAACTGATCCTCTTTATACTCGACATTTTCACTAGGTAATCCAATCACTCGCTTCATTTCAATCGTTCGAGCATTTTCTCTCTTGATCAAAAGAATATCTTGCCTTTGAATGCGAGCATTTTTGTCAATGAACACGTACTCGCCCATTTTCAAGGTGGGACTCATTGCATAACTATTTACTTTAGCAAAACTAAAAAAGAAAAGCGACTGTAAATAAAGTAATACGAGCAATAATGTTACTGCTAACATAAGCTCTTTCGCTAAACGGACACGCTTTTGCTTCTTTATTAGCTTTTTATGTCTGATTTTCTGCTGTTTCTGTTTTTTGGAAGAACTCGTCATTTTCTTTCTATTTACAGAAACTGGTTTAGAGCCTCGACCATTTGACTGTTCTTTTTTGAGTGACGTTTTTGTTTGTTTATTTTTACTCATATGTCACGGTCCTTTAGCTGTTACCTTTTTGCATTCTTTAATTCAGCTTCGTCGACTTTATATAGTTCAAAAACCTGTTTTTGATAGTTGCGGACACGTTGAATATCCTTTTGGTAATCCTCTACCAAGACTTCATTACCATATAACTCCTCAGTTACCCGCATCGCATTTGTTCCAATGTCTTGCATCGCTTTATAATAACGATTTAGGGTCAGCTGACCTTTTTCTGAATTAATGGTGCTGGCCTTTTTGGCACCATAACTAGAGATGGCACTTGCCAAGTAACGAATATTACCATTAATTTTTTCTTTATTATCACTTTCTGTTTTGGCAGATTCTAACTGTTGCTCAAAATCATTCAATAAGAAATAACCTTTGACAACAGAGGATTCATCTTCTTTGGTTAATGCAATTGATTGATAATACAAGCCTAGCATACTACCTGCGCCAAATAAAAATACTGTAGCTAAAAACGTAATAACTAGACGTTTTTGGTTTCTTTTTTCACTCTTCAGCTGCTTTCGTTTACGAGCTAATTGCCGCTTATGCTTAGCATTTTTCGCACGTCTTCCTGCAATTTTTTTAATTTCTCTACTTGTTTGAATAAATAAAAACATAGATAGTAAAAATAACAAAAAACTGAGTACGGTTAACGTAAGAGCGCCTACTATGATTATTTCAATTATAGTCATCTTATCCGCCTATCTTGAATTATCTATTTTGAGATTTCTTTCTTTTTTTGCTTTGCTTTTTGTTTTTTTTCTCATTTAGCACACGAATCAGTACAATACTCGCCACGATCACACTAAAAATACCGACGGCTATCCCAATAATCAATGGCCAATTGATTCCTTTTTCTCTGACTAAATCAACATCGTCATTATTAAATTTATCTGCTTGATCATCAGAAATCGTAAATTCTTGCTCCCAAGACCACTTTTGGTCACCTGCGACAGCCAAAATATTCGCTACGTACTTGCCTGGGATCATCTTTTCACCGTTCATACTTATAGGGAAGTTTAGAAACGTATTCGGAGCCATATTCATTTCAGTCTTTTTTGTTTCATAAAGAACTTCTTTTTTCCCTTTTTCTGTGATTTGAACTTCCATAGATAATTTTTTCAAGAAATTAGCTTTGGTATTTGAAACATTTGCAAAGATTGCGTTGCGATAATTGTATTGGTTTGCTTCTACTTTATTTAAAGTCAACTCAGGTTTCACTTCGACTTCGGTTTCTTGCAGCACCATACCTATCAGATAAGCATACTTATTAACAACCGCTGCACCATTGCCTGAGGACTTCTTCTCTTGAGGCTGATCATCAGATAATTGTTTTAACTGAATCCCTCCCACGATAATGCCATCATACGATGTTTTGGGCATCGTTAGCTCGATGTTTAATGTTTTTTCTTCTTTAGGCTTCAATTCAACTTTATCTGGTGCTTTTACTAAATCTACAAAATCAAATTTTAATGACGGATCTTTCTCTAGTTGACTAGGGCCATACTCAATAACGCCACTGGAATTGGTACGCGTTCCATTAATGCTAACGCCAATTACTTGTTCTTTATCGCTTAAGTTTTTTAAGACTATATCAACCGTTTGCTGTTGTCCAGGAGACATTTGTAAATCAAAGTATCCCTTTTGCTCTTTTTGATTCTCTGGGTAATGGACTTCATAATAGAAACCGCCTTGTTCTCCTGATGTAGTCTCATCTGCATATGTAGTTTGATTTGTACCTACGATAGCTAAAAAAGCTGTCATTAGGAAAATTATATGTTGTATTCTTTTCGTCATTTGGTCATCATCCTTTACATTAATCAAGATTGAGCCTGAGGTGGACGAGATAACAGCATTTAGAATTTGCTGTAATCGTAATAATTGCTTTTTCCCGCCGTTTATTCGGATTTAAAGAGCGAAACAAAACAGTATTTTGTTTTGTCCCACTCTCTTCAGGCTCTAAATCTGAGTAAAATTTAGTTTATTATTTTACGCTACTGGTGTGTATTCAATAGACCAAGTAATTTCTGCTTCGTACGTTCCTAATTCAATCGTTTGCGCTGGAACATCTAGAAAGACTGAATTTGACGCTTGACCGATACCTGTTGTTGGTGCACCTTCACGAGCAATTTTTGCAGCAGTAAAGTCAGCAGATTGACCATATTCTGCAGTGTATGTTCCTAAACCTACAGCACCAGTTGAAGTAGTGTTATCCAATACCAGTTGTGGTCCTGCAGCTGCATTACCTTCACCAAAAGCTAGCTCTAAGTTATTTGGGTTTCCTGCTGGCCATAATGGAAGCTCTTTTTGTGTTGAGTTCAATACGCCATTTGTGTAACGAAGTGTTGCTTTGTTAAGTTTTGCTGGATCAGCTGCTGCACCTTTTAAGGTAAATTGTTTTGTTAATTCAGCTTTGACTGCATACGTGTGATCAGCTCCGGCACGTTTGTCAGTCCATTGAACAAAAGGTCCACGAACAACGTCTACTGGAGTTGCTCCATCTAGATCCGTTTGGCTTAAATTAATTTCTTTCGCTGCATAGGTTTCTGTTTTTGTTGATACTTTTTGTTGACCAAAGTTCAACGCTGCAACTCTATCAATTGTAATTGAGCCAAAACCTGTTGATGGGTTTTCAGTAACATCGTTTTCATCTTTAGGTGTTACTTCTTTATTTTCATCTTCTGGATCTAGTTTTCCATTGCTACCTGTATCTTCAACGTATTCTACAGTACCTTTACCAGCTAAACTTTTTTGTACTGTATCAGCAGAAGCTGTTACCCCTCCGACTAATGACGCTGCAATAACTGCAGTTAATACTGTTGCACATAATGCTTTTGCTTTCATTTCATTTCCTCCTATTGTGTGTGTTTATGATTTTATATAGTTACTTGTTTTACAAGTTAACTCTATTTAGTTTGGCAGAGCGGCTAATAGCCATGTTAACTCTGTCTGATATTGTACCGGTTTAATGACTGTGCCCTCTGGGATAGATAAGAAAATCGCCTTGTTTTCAAAAACTGGCTGATTCTCAAAAGCTTGATCTAGCACAGCTTCCCCAGAAGGTTTCTGTTTTAGAAAGAGCGTATTGTCCCGATCATTGGTATTCGTTTTTGAAGCGCCAAATTCAATCGTCCACTGGCCTTTCCCACTATTTTCACTCGCAACTGCAACATTTTGAGTGGTTGCCAATTCAGTTATTTCAATAGTATCTTTGACAACATTTGGTGGTGTTTCTAAAGGATAGGCACTATTAGCCCAGCCATGATCGAAGGATAACGTAGCACCTCTAAGTTCCTGCGCTTCCGTTTCCTGAATCACCGGATTTTTAAATTGGTATTCTTGACGTACTTGCAATGTCCAGCCTTGTTTCCCAGAACGTTCATCTGTAATTTGAACATAGCTGCCTCGCGGTGTGGTTCCGTCATGAAATAATTGAGCATTAGCAAAAAATTGGCGATCTTTTTCTTGAATCTTATTATTGCCAAAATTTAAGGTTGATACAAAATCGATTCGCAGTGGCCCTATCGTTGAAGGACCAGGCCCTGGGTTGACAGGATTTTCTGGATTCTCTGGGTCAACAGGACCGGTTGGAAGATTGCTTATCATCTCCACTGTACCAGCCCCTGCTACATTTTGCTCTTCCGCCTGACTGTACGATACGTTAATAAAGAAACTACTTAACGCAAGTACACTTGCACTAGAGAAAAATAAATGAAGAGAGCTAATTTTTTTCATTTTTTTCCTCCTTGGAATTTCTAAACTTAAACCAGACAACCACTGCTATGATGATGAGTAAGCCGCCCAACCACGGAAGACTTTTTTTTACAAGTTCTCCTGTGCTTGGATACTTTCCTTCTGGTTTTACGATTGGGTTTTCTGAAGTGCTGGTACTCGTTATTGTAGGTTCAACGGATTCTTCATAGAAACCGATCACTCCGTCAACCGTCACCTCACCGCCATTAGCGTATGCTTTTGCACTATGAAATATTCCCAGCATCATGAGAAACAGCAGGATGAAATATAGAGTAGTATGCTTCTTTTTCATTTCTTTCCTCCTTTTTCTACGATACTGGCGTCGCTGCAAGTTCCCACAGGATCTCTCCTTCGTAACTACCCATTTTTTTCACATCGCCTGGGTTTACTTCTAGTTTTACGCCATCACCCGTTTGTGTACCTGACCAAGTATCACTAATATTATAGGGATCTTTTGTAAGTGTATCGTGTACCATAATAGGCAGCGCCGTATCTTTACCTATGATAATTTCGTCACCATCATAGACATATCGAACAGCGTTTTTTAGAACAGCAGAAGGATCTGTTGTGCTAGTCATTTCTTTGGTTAATTTTGCCGTTAGTGTCCATCTACCAACTGAGGTCCGATTATCCTTAACAATCAAGTCCTTATCATAGATTGGATCATTTACTCGAGTGACTTTTGCATTATATTTCTGTTGCCCAAATTGGATTAATTCAGGTGCAGAGACTAAGCGAAGCTGCCCTTCAAAGACGTACTGGACAACTCTACCGCCTGCTGGAAGAATAATCTCATGTTGATCAGCAGGAAAATCGATTAGTTTATAACCGTCGTTTTCCAGCTTACTGATAATTGATGCAACGTTATATTTACTTTTATCTGTTAAGTCGATTTTGTCTACGCCAACTGTTCCTGGAATGGTTTCACTTTTGTTCAGTTCATTTTTATTCTCATCAACAAACTCTACGATCAAGTTAGCTGTAGCCTCTGTTAATTTAAATAGCTCTACGTTTGATTGTTTCCCTTCACTATCGATTGCATAGACTTGAATGTTATGTGGTCCTTCTGGGATTTCTGCAGCAGGAATCGTAAATTCGTATGGTAAAGCTGTATTAATGGCTGTATTAGGATAAGTCTTTGTAGCTTTAGCAGGCTGTTCGTCTACTTGATACCAAATGGTTACTTGCTCAGATTCCTGATCGGTAAAGCTTCCTGACAATGTGTAATCAACGCCCAATGACTTATCTTCTGTTTGATCTAATGTAATGATCGGCGGTGTAGGTTCAATTAATTTGAAGACTTGTACGTCAGACTCATTTCCTTCTTTGTCTCTTACGTAAACCGTGATCGTGTGATTTCCTAATGGAATATCTGTTGCATCTAGGTTAATGGTAAAGAGTTCATCTATTCCTTTATTTGGATTTAAAATCGTGCCACTTAAAGATTGAGCCGGTTTCCCATCAATTGAATAAAATAATTCTACCGAAGAACTATCTTTATCCTTCCATTTCCCTGTCAGCATGTAAGCTTCTCCTGTGGAGAAATCTTTTTCTTTATCTAATGTCAATTCAGGTGGGTCTTGAGGAACACCACCATCTTCTGTCACTGATATATCTAAAGCGATATTCCCAATGCTATTTTGACCTAACAACAACTGATCCCATTTAAAGGCATATACTGGGTGGTTGTACTTATCTTTAATTTGCATGCCTCTTCCCGGATCGGCCTCTAGGGCCATTCCAGGAGCGTAAGGATTCCAGGCTGGTGTTGCTGTCCCAGTTCCAGTATTTGTTCCAATATAGTCAAAGATACTTCTAGGTGTTGAACTATATGAATAATCTGGATGCATCGTCTTAGGTTGGTTCTCATAACCATCGCGCCAAAAGTACACGCGATATGGCGTATTATCTGGTGTTAGCTGAGATGGTGTCTTACCATCAACTCCAACATATAATCCTTCAAGATTTCCCAAGGAGTAGGTTGGTGTATTACTATGATTTCCTGCTAAGTCGGAATGAACACCATAAGCAAATGTATAGTCCGCTTCCTCTGCTAATAGGTTCTGATACCTAATATCTGCTTTCACTCTACCTTGCTTCATTTTGCCATTTGTACTAATCGGCGTCATGGTTACTCTGATAGCTCCTGCGGGTACACCACTTTTATACACTATTCCATACGCTCTTAATTTTGGTGCATCAGGATCAGGATATTGATACAACCGTTGAATTCTAAAATTTCCAGTCAATGATCCTTCGTAAGAATTAGCAAATTGGTATTTAGAACCCGTAACCATTTGACCAGTTGGTGTTTTCATGAGTCCTAAAGCATACGATTCTGCTCCCATTAATCCTTGTATATAGTTATACGACATCCACGTTTGAGTTGGTCCAGTTGCTCCACCTTGTTTTCCTTCAGCTACTTTTGTTACAATTTGAAACTGACCTGCACTAATTGCCGAACTGCCGATTGTCTGGCCTTTGTTAGACAGCCCGCCTGTACCATCCGCACTTTTAGTATCAATTGAGCCAAAATACATATAGTATTTTCGCTTTGCTGAATTGTTTTGTTCAGCAACTGGAAATTCCACTGGTTCATTTGTCAGCATTTGCTGCCAACCTTCTAAAGATTCGCCATCATCTATTTGGCGAAAGATGGCATCCATATCTTCTCCCGCTCGAGGTAATGGTGTTAATAACTCAGATAACAGCCCACTATTTTGTAGTTGCTCATTTCCAAACGTTGTAGCTTCTGCTACAAAAGTTGATCCATAAATTACAGAGGAAAATAGAATTACCCCGAAAATGAATTTGATGTTTGTTTGAAATTTTCTCCACATATACAAAACACTCCTTCTCATACTACTCCATTACTATTTTTTACTTAAACAAATTAATTAACACTTCTTCATATTTTTAATGTGAAATACATTTTCTTTCTATTATTTCAAACAAATTCATCTATTTTGTTTTTTAAATTTCATATAATTATTTATTTTATGTTTTATCCACCTAGAAATTATACTTTATATTTATCATCATAAAAATTCATCTTATCCTTTTTTTTGGACAAAAGATGAAATATACTCTTTTTTTTTTGACATTTTATCTAGTTAAATAGCATAAACACACCTTTTAATCACCAAAAGTTATTTATAATAAAAAAAGACAGATTTAATTAGTCCCTTTCAAAATGAAAACGGACCAATCAAATCTGAATTAGTTTTATGCTATTTTGTTAACAGATAGCCTGTCACTTACTATGTTATTTTAAATAGTCTAACTTCTCAACAGTTTTTTTAGCTACTAATATAATTAGTTAATATTTTTTATAAATAATTGAACATCTTACTACTACTTTTATCATTTATTTATAGGAAAAGCTTCTCCTACTACTGCATCAAACGGCAATTCTAAAATTCCTTTTATGGCTGGCGCATCAGTTAAGCGCAATTCTCCTGCCGAACAAATCATACCAAAGCTTTCCACACCGCGTAAAACGCCTGGCCAGATCATCAAACCATCTGGCATCATAGCACCAGGTTTTGCGACAACCACTTTTTGTCCTGCTTTGATGTTGGGTGCACCACAAACGATTTGTAAGACTTCGCCATTATCGACTTCTGTTTGTGTGATTGATAAATGATCAGAATCAGGATGCTTTTTACAAGATTTTACAAAACCGATGACGATTTTGGGATCATTCTCTTTAACTAAGGTTTCAGTAAAACCAGCTTTTACAAGCTCTTCATTTACTTTCGCTAATTGCTCTTCAGTCAACACTACTTGACCCTGTCCTTCAATCTTTCCTAAAATCGTTGATGCGTCAAAAATATTCCATGCAACTACTTGACCAGATTCAACTACACTTACTTGTGACACATTCCCTTTACGTTCCACACGATTTTCTTGACCTTTATCGTCTGCTACGATGACCATCAAGACATCGCCAACATGTTCCTTATTATAAGCAAAAATCATTTTTATAACTCACTCCATTTTTATCATTTTTCAAGCGACTATCTTACAATAGACGCTCTCTTTTGTCCTATTTTAACAAAAAGGTAACTTCACTGCATGATATTTTTTCTTAGCGATTGTTGTTCCAGAAAAAAATAAGTGAAACAAAACGGTTACGCCTTGCTTCACCTATTGTATAGTTACTATTTATTTTTTCTTCTCAGGATGGACGATCAACACGTCACATGGTGCATGACGAATGATGTAGCTACTAACACTGCCAATCATTAACCGTTCTACAGCATTTAAGCCCGATTGCCCTACCATGATCAAATCAACAGCATATTTCTCTGGTAAGTCTTTGCACATCATATCTTTTGCTGAACCATAGGTTACAACAGGTTCTACGTTAGAAAAATCAACACTTTTAGCATAGGCTTTACAGTCATCTAGTAATTCTTTGGCATTTTCTGTTTCTTGATCTAACAAACTATCATTCAAAGAAGAATACCCCATCATTGTATAGACTTTATTTTCTATCACATGAGCGACAATCACACGACCATTGTTTCTTTTAGCTACTTCAATTGCTTGTTGATAGGCTAAATTCCCTTGATCACTACCATCTACACCTACTAAAATATTCTTATACGTTTGTGTTAGCATCGTATCCATCTCCCGATTATTTTATTTTATCTCTTGAATCGGCTAGCTATTATCGATTAAAAACTTAACTGACGCTTTGTAAAAAGGTCGTGATTTCTTCTTTGGTTTTACGGTCTTTGTTGACTAAACGGCCTAACTCTTTGCCTTGGTCAGTCACAACAAAACTTGGAATCCCAAAAATCGTCCACTCAGAAGCAAGTTCCATAAACTTATCACGGTCTACCTCAATAAAACGAAACTCAGGAAATGCTGCTTCAATTTCAGGCATGACTGGTTTGATAAAGCGGCAATCCCCGCACCAATCTGCCGTAAAGAAGAAGACACTTTTGCCTTCTGCTACGAAAACAGCCAACTCTTCATAGGATGTTGGAATAATCATCAGCAGTCCCCTACTTTCCGTAAATGATCGTATTAACAGTTGTTTTATCTAGACCTTTTAAGACTTGGATCAACATTTCACGGGCTGCCTCAAAGTCTTTGATATTAAACATGGTTTGATGTGTATGGATATAACGTCCGCAAACACCAATTACAGTGCTTGGCACACCATTATTCGTTGTATGAGCGGCACCTGCATCCGTTCCACCTTTAGAAACAAAGTATTGGTAAGGAATGTTGTGCGTTGCTGCTGTATCTAATAAATATTCACGTACACGAGGCAATGTGATCATACCTGGATCGTAAATACGCAACAAGGTGCCTTCCCCAAGATGTCCGTAAGTACCTTTTTTCGTTTGGATATCATCTGCTGCTGAACAATCCACAGCGAAGAATAAATCTGGGTTGAATTTGTGTACTGACGGTTTAGAACCACGTAAACCAACTTCTTCTTGAACGTTAGCACCAGCAATCAACGTGTGACCTAATTGTTCATTTTGCAACGCTTCTAATGCTTCTAATACTAACGTACAGCCGTAACGATTATCCCATGATTTACTGATGATATTTTTACCATTAGCTGTTTTGATCGTTTCCGTTTGCGGTACGATTGAATCTCCTGGGCGAACGCCAAAGCTTTCCGCTTCTTCTTTTGATTCAAAACCAGCATCGAATAAGACGTCGGTCACTTCTAATTGCTTTTGACCACTTGTTCCGCGTAATAAATGTGGTGGCACGGAAGAAGAGATACATGGATAATTGCCTTTACTTGTTTTTAATGTGAAACGTTGGGCTGATACGACATAAGGATTCCAACCGCCTAAAGGAACGACTTGGAATAATCCGTTATCTTTGATTTGTGTCAGCATAAAGCCAACTTCGTCCATGTGAGCAGCAACCATAACGCGCGGTGCATCTTGTTCTTTCGCTCTTTTTAGGCCAAAAATCCCACCTAAACCATCATATTGAAGCTCGTCTACTAATGGTGCCATATTTTTCTTCATATAAGCACGAATATCATCTTCAAATCCGCTTGTTCCTTGTAGCTCTGTTAATTCTTTAATGCGTTGAAATGTTTTTTCTTCCATCGTTGTATTATCTGCCAGTGATCCTACCTCGGATCAACCATTCTTTTTTGCAAAAAAATAACATGATTTTCAAGCAAAAACGGCAGATACTCCTTTCATATGATTTCACCTTCATTATAACGCAAAAATTTTCAATTGCCCACGTTTTTTGTTTTTCGATATTTTCATACAATGTGTTAGAATAGAGTTAAAGCTGAAGTTTTTTGGCAAACATTTGAAAATACTCGGAGGTTATTCCCCATGAATGAAGAAAATGAATTAAGCTATTTTAAAGGTGGCTTAGCGATTGGCGTGAGTCTTGGCATCTTAAGCGGGATCGCTTCAACTTTATGGTACCAGAAAAAACGCACATTGGATGCGGATTTGGTTTTAGAAAACGTGAAAGAAGCCTTTTTGAAAGAAGGACCGATCGAAGGCTCTTGGATCGAGTTTGAGAAAAAACCATTACGGAAGTTTGCAGTACATTCAAAAACTTATAATGGCGGGATTTCACGTTTAGAAGATGGCGTTATGGTTCAGTACGAATTTACTGCTGACGCTTTTACAGGCACTGTGATTGATGTGAAACGAATCAAAGATTGAGACAAGTAAATAGAAAAGCCATTAGCGGACTGAATCTGATAGTACATCAGACTTAGTCCGCTAATGTATTTTTTACTGTTACCAAATAATCAGTCTGACTCATTTAAACGATTTCTTTTCTCTGTTCGCCTCGAACACCTCTTCATAATTCGTTTTTAAAAAGTAACTGATGATCGGCACTCCAATAAACAAGAGCAATGCTAACTGAGGAATAAAATAGCCAACTCCCATAACTGTTAGGACTGCCAAGTAATACATTCGATCATGCTTTTTATACATTTCTTTAATGTGCCCCACTTTCTTTGAGGTCTTTTTTGCTAAAGGAATGGCTTGGGTAAAAAGACCACTAAACATCGCATTGATAAATATTAACAATAAACCATACACCAACGCTGGCAGTTGCTTACTTGAAGCTTCCATCAACCATTTCGTACAGATTGGAATCAAAACCAAAGAGAATAGAAAGCATGTATTTCTAAAAACAAACCGTTCATTGATTTGTTCTATCCGCTCAAATAATCTTCGCTGATTATTCCAATAGTCTGCAATAATGAAAAAGCTAATGGTAAAAGTAATCAAACTTCCAATAAATTGCCCATATCCTTCCTTATTGGGCACTGGAATTTCCAGTGCCGCAATGGTTATCACAATCGCAATGACAGCATCACTAAATAATTCGATTCTTAATTTACTAGTATTCATTCTTGATTTACCTCCTCTTTTTACGTTGAAGCTGATAAAAACTGGCTATTATAAATATCTGCATATACGCCTTGAGCTGCTAGCAAGTCGTGATGGTTGCCTGATTCCACCACATCACCATGATCCATCACAATGATTTTACTTGCACCATAAATCGTGGATAACCGATGGGCAACAACAAAGCTTGTCCGTCCAACTAATAATTGTTTCATCGCGTTTTGAATCAACATCTCTGTTCGAGTATCCACATTGGAAGTTGCTTCATCTAAAATCAAAATCTCTGGATTGGCTAAAAAAGCTCTGGCAATCGTGATCAATTGCCGCTGTCCCTGAGAAATATTATTTGCTTTTTCATTCAGAACTGTCTGATAACCCTTTGGCAGCTTTCTGACAAATTCATCCACATACGCAGCTTTCGCCGCAGCATAAACTTGTTCTTTCGTCGCATTTGGTTGACTATACGCAATATTATCGTAGATCGTTCCAGAAAAAAGCCAGGCCTCTTGTAAAACGATACCTATTCGCCGGTGTAACTCTTCATAACTAAGATTTCTACTATCAATGCCATCTATTAAAATACTACCGCCTGAAATATCATAAAAGCGCTGTAGTAAATTTAGTAGTGTGGTTTTCCCTGCTCCAGTATGTCCAACAATCGCAATCGTTTCGCCTGGTTCAACAGTTAAAGAGAAATCCTTCAATAATAATTCTTTGCTATACCCAAATTGAACATGGTCAAATCTGACTTTTGCTGTGTCATCTTCCCGGTTAACAAATTTCCGATCATAAATTATTCGTTCTTTTTCGTCTAATATTTTAAAAACCCGTTCTGCTGATGCAATAACTGATATCATATCACTCCAAATTTGAGAAAACTCACTGATCGGTTTAGAAAATTGTGTTGAGTATTGCAAAAAGGCTTGTAAATTCCCAATCGGAATGTTCCCTGTTAAAACCTCTACCGCACCGAAAGCACAGCTGATAACATAAATCAAATTTTTCATTAAAATTAAGATCGGCATCATAATATCAGCAAAAAATTTTGATTTACAACCTGTTTCATACATTTCTTTGTTAATATGCTCGAATTGATTAAAAGCTACTTTTTCATAATTGAAACTTTTTATGACCGTGTATCCATCGTAGGCTTCTTCGATGTAGCCGTTAAGATTGCCTTGGGCATGAAGATATTTTTCAAGGTTAACGCGTGCTTTAGGTGTGAAATAGCGTGTAATCAAATAACTACACGGTACAATCAAACAAGCAGCTAAGGTTAACTTCCAACTAATGGTCAGCATGATTCCAATCATTCCAATCACTAATACAAAACTAGACATTAGTTGTACAAAACTTTGCTGGAGCATCGTCGCAATGTTATCCATATCATTGATTGCAATCGACATTAAGTTTCCATTGGACTGCTCATCGATAAATGAGCTTGGCAAATTACTGATTTTTCTTTTCAAATCATTGCGCAAATTTTGAGTCGTTTTTTGTGCGATAGCCGTCATTAAAGCTTGTTGTAAAAAATCAGCGATAAAATTCCCAAAATACAGTAGCCCAACCAGCACTAGAATCCACACTAATTTGGTAAAATCTACCCCAGTTTTTGAGCTTACTCCTTCAAAAATCAATGTTGTCGCATTTCCTAAGATCTTCGGGCTAACGACTTGTACCATTGTGCCGCCAATAGCTAGTAGTAATACCAGAACAAGCAGCCACTTATTAGCTTTCATATAGGACATTAAACGGCGGAATGTTCTAAACATTTTTTTAGAGTTCACTCCTAATTCTCCACTTTTCATTTGTTTTTGTGCTTCCTTTATAGTCATTCTACTGCCTCCATTTGAGACAAAATAATCTCTTGATAGACTGAGTTATTTTGCTTTAATTCCTCGTGAGATCCAAAACCAACTAATTTCCCTTCATTTATGACGGCGATATGCGTCGCATTTTTTACTGTCGTAATACGCTGAGCCACGATAATCTTAATTGACTTTTTCAATCCATTACGAATATTTCTCTGTATTTTGGCATCTGTTTTAAAATCTAAACCAGAAAATGAATCATCAAATAAATAAATAGGCGCTTTCTTGATAAAAGCTCTAGCTAAGCAAAGCCTTTGCTTTTGTCCACCAGAAAAATTGCCGCCATTTTTCTCTACTAAACCATCTAATCCGCCTGAGGCTTCGACAAAATCTGCTGCTTCAGCTAATTTTAGCGCTTGCCATAATTCCTTATCAGAAGCCTGCTCATTTCCAATTCGTAAGTTTTCACGAATGGTTCTAGAAAAAAGCTGATTCATTTGTGGAACTAGGCTTACTTGCTCATGCCATTTTGTCTGAGTAATTTGATTGATTTTTTGATTATTGAATAAAATAGCTCCGTCAGTCGGATCATATAAACGATCAAGCAAATTTATGAGCGTTGTTTTCCCGGCCCCAGTACTGCCGATAATCGCTAAGACTTCCTCAGACTGCACAGAGAAAGAAAAATGATCGATAGTATTTTCTTCCGCTTCATCATACCGAAAAGTTACATCCTCTAACACCAGTTGATTTTTTTCAGTTTGATTTATCTGAAGCTGATTTTCTCCATCTTGAATCTCGTTTTGGTATTCCAACACTTCGTTGATTCTTTTAGCAGAGGTTTGCCCTCTAGGAATAAATGAAATCACCATCGTCAAAATGCCGATGCCGCTTAAAATCTGTCCAGCATATGAAATAACCCCGATCATCGTCCCAATTTCCATTTGCCCGACATTGATATCTTTGGCTCCCAACCAAGTAATTACCACAGTCGCCACGCTCATTACCAATGTCATAAAAGGAATCAAAAAACTAACCAACACATTGGATCGTATCGCTAATTTAGTATATATGTCGTTCTCTTTTTCATAGCGTTTGTATTCCGTCTCCTCTTTATTAAAAGCCTGTATGACTTGAATCCCAGTCAAGCCTTCTTTAAAAATCAAATTTAGTTGATCAATTTTCCCTTGTACTTTTTCAAAAAGAGGGTTCGCATACCGAAACGTCAACAAACACGCAAGCAATAATAGAGGTGTAACGGAGATAAAGATCAACGTTAGGCGCGCATCTAAACGGTACGAAAAATAAAGACCGCCAAACAAATAAATAGGAGCAATTATGATAAATTTCAAGGCCATTTCTACTAAATTTTGTACTTGAGTTACATCATTTGTATTTCTTGTAATTAGTGAAGAAGCACCGAAATGATCCATTTCTTTTTGTGAAAAAGAAGCTACCTTCTTAAATACTTTTTCTCGCAATTTTTCTCCAAGTTTATTGGCAATTCCCGCAGATAGATACACACTGACTGCAGCGGATCCAAAGCTAACTGCAGAAAAGAGCAACATCAACAGCCCTCTTTGCCAAATCACTGTTTGATTATTTCGAATTACTCCTATATTGATTATCTCAGCCGTAAGTGTGGGTAAATATAAGTCACTTAGCGTTTGTACAAACAAGGATAAAATAACAATCGTAGTAGTAACTATGGGTAGATATATCAGTATTTTTTTCATTTCCAGCCTCCATTTTTCTAACGCTCTCTTTTACTCTAAAAAGTGTTCAGTGTTTAAGCCACCAATGATGCTTTTTACAAAAGTCATAAAATAAAAATAAACACGCTAACATCAAATCATCTCCTTATCATTATTTTTTATATTAGTTCAAAAACAAAGAAGGTACCTTTCAAAAACCATTCTAAAGGTACCTTCTTTAAAAGTCAACGTTTTTTCGACAGGTACCTGTCGATTTAACATTTCTTATAAAAATCCTAATAAAAAAATAGACTGTGGCTGGGACATAACTCTGCGAGTCACATCCTGAGCACTTGAAATCCGGATAAACGGTGGGAGCAGAAGCAACTACTAGGCTCTGCTTCGATCACATCAAATTCTAAGTGCTAAA
>NZ_JXLC01000023.1:0-70431 GCF_001886225.1 Enterococcus silesiacus
CAGATTACGGCATGATGAATGGTGAAAAAGTTTTAGATCAAGCAATTGCTTTGATGGACAAGTAAAAATAAAAAATGAACGGAGCTACAAAACGTGGAAGATCAACAAAATTTAGAAGCGGTTATGGGACTGATTATGTACGGAGGAAATGCTAAAAGCGACGCAATGGAAGCAATCGCGGCAGCGAAAGCAGGAGACTTCGAATTAGCAGATCAAAAAATTGTTGATGCAGANCATGTTAACACAAGAAGCACAAGGAAATCATATCCAAGTGACTTTATTGACAGTCCATAGCCAAGATCATTTGATGACAGCGATTGCTTTTACAGATTTAGCAAAAGAAATCATTGATTTATATCGCCGCATGGACAACGAGTAAGCTATATCATTTTCTTTTTTGAACGGAAGAAAATAGCAGTTAAAGTTTTTTGAACGGAGCTTTAACAACGACATTGTTTTAAGGAGTTTAATCGCTCTTTGAATAAATATTATTTATAGGAGGAATTAAAAAATGGATGGATTAACAGCCTGGATGGAGAAGTACATCTTGCCAGTAGCCGGTAAAATCGGTGCTCAGAAACACTTAGTAGCATTACGTGATGCATTTATCGGTACAATGCCGGCAACAATGGCAGGATCGATCGCAGTAATGATCAACGCGATGATACGTGACCTGCCGCAGCAATTTTTCTCTGATTATGCAGCAAATCTTGCCGCAGATAAAGGTATTTTTGCAGTTATTAATGTTATTATTGGAATCAACGGATTTGTTTGGAATGGGACTTTGGCGATTGCCGGTTTGATTTTTGCCTTTTCTTGGGGGTATAATCTAGCAAGAGCATACAAAGTAAACGACTTAGCTGGTGGTATCGTTGGTTTAGCAACATTGATTCAAGGGATTGCATTTGCTTATTCTAATACTTTAGAAACAGCAGTTCCAAAAGAATTGATGAATACAATCAATGAAAACTCAGCAACAAGTGGTTGGTCAGCAACAGCTGAAGGCTTAACAGCAGGCGGTTGGGGTTGGTTAAAGCTAGACCACTTAAATGGGAATGCATACTTCACAGTTATGATTATGGGTGCTATTTCTGTGATCATCTTCTGTAAATTAATGTTGGCGAATATTACAATCAAAATGCCTGATTCAGTTCCGCCAGCAGTATCAAAAGCTTTCGCTGCGATTTTACCTGCAACGATCGCATTATATGTTATTGCAATTATTAACTTTGTAGTAGGCAAATTAACTGACGGACAATTGATCATCGATCTAGTTCAAAAATATATTGCAGAACCGTTCTTGGGCTTATCTCAAGGTCTAGGTGCAGTATTGATCGTAACAATTTTCGTTCAAATTTTCTGGTTCTTCGGTATTCATGGTCCAAACGTATTGGCACCAGTTTTAGAAGGTATCTGGGGACAAGCACAATTAATCAATATCGATATTTTCCAAAAAGGCTACAAAGGCTTAACTGGTACTCCAGCTGTCTTGAAAGCTATTGACGATGGAAAAGCGTACATGTGGGTTCGTGGTTCATTTGATGCCTTTGCATGGTTTGGTGGATCCGGTGGTACGATCGTCTTGATCATCGCTATCTTGCTATTCTCTAAACGTGCAGATTACCTAACTGTTGGTAAATTATCATTAGGACCTGGTATCTTCAACATTAACGAACCGATCATGTTTGGTTTACCAATCGTATTAAATGCAATCATGTTTGTACCATTCTTAGTAGCACCAGTTGTAGCAACAACAATCGGCTGGTTAGCAACGTACTTCGGATTAGTAGCACCAGTATCACAACAAGTAACGTGGGTTGTGCCGCCAATCTTGCTATCATTCTTAGCAACAGGAGCGGACTGGAGAGCACCAATCGTAACGATCGTATGTATGGTCGTAACATTCCTGATCTGGACACCGTTTGTTATTGCGGCTAACAGAATGGAACCAACTGATTTTGAATAAAAAAACTAAATAGTATGTTGCTTTCACTTCAAACGAGGTGAAAGCAACAGCTTTATTGTTAAGGAGAGGTTAAAATGATCACAATCGCAAGCGCAATGCAACAAGAGGAAATCAAGAACTTACTAGAAAGCTATGACGGTGGCGATTTCACGTACACATTTAAAGAAAAAAAAGGAATCAAATTAGCATTTGACGTAACAGGAGACAAAGAAGAAGCGGCTAAAAAGGCAAAAGAAATCATCAAAGCACAACCTTGGGGCGGTGTCTTGTTCTTCCAAGCAGCTGCAGTTTAAAAAAGATTGGATGGATGTAAGATGGTAAGAAACGGTTTATTTGTATGCAGCATTGGCTTAATTATAATTTTATATGCGCTTAATCCTGCATCAATGCAGTATGATTTGTTAAGTATGACGACAGGTATTTTCTTAGTGGTTGTTGGAGGGTACTTTTTCTTCAAAGGCAGAAAGAAAGAAGAACAAAATAAGAAAGATAGTAACGAGGTGAAAAGATAATGGAAATTATAAAAAAAATGAATATTCCAGCATCTGTTTTTTATGACCAAGTCATGGATTCTGTTTTGTTTGATATACGAAAGCATACGGGCAAAAGTTTAACAAGAAAACAATTAAACAACTTTGAATATGTTAAAGAATTTTCAAAAAATAGCAGAGCACGTATCAAAGTAGAAAAACTTGTTGAAAATACATCTTACCATTTTCGCACATCTACAACAAAAAATGACTTCTTGGTTCAATATGATATCAAACCATTAGATGAAAAGTCTTGTGAGATTCGATATAATGAGAAAATGGAATCATATGGATTTTTACAGAAAATGAACGATGCCGTACTTGGTACAATTTTGATGTTTTTTAAAAAGCGTCAATTTACTAAAATGTTAAAAATGATGGAAGAATCATATTGATGAGAGTGTCATAGAGGCACTCTTTTTTTTTGCCCTTTTTTACACACAAAATACACAGTGTAAGTTGTGTGTAATTAAGCGTGTTAAAGAAAGCGCTTTATAGTCGCTGGTTTTTGGTCTAGATCAATTTGGCATGATTATTGCTTATTATAAGAATGTAAGATTATATTGATACAATATTTAAGAAGGCAGGTTGTTATTGTTTTGGTGTATAAGTCTGATTTAAAAGGTGAACGCTTTTTAAATAAATAAAATATTGGGAGGACAAAAGATGAATGGATTAACTGCGTGGATGGAAAGGTATATTTTACCTGTAGCTGCGAAGATTGGAGCACAAAAGCATTTAGTTGCACTTAGAGATGCGTTTATCGGAATGATGCCAGTTACGATGGCAGGAGCTATTGCGGTGTTGCTAAATGCGTTTATGCGTGATTTTCCTAACACGTATTTAGGTGAAGGGAATGGAATTACTAGTTTCTTTACACCAGTGATTGCGATAAATGGCTTGGTTTGGACGGGTACTTTAGCAATCATGGCTGTTGTTTTTGCCGCATCGCTAGGTTACAACGTTGCAAGAGCTTATGATGTTGATGCGTTATCGGGTATGTTGGTATCATTAGCGGCATTTTTTATTGGTTTACCACAAAGTGCAACAGCAACTGTTACTTTGGCTGAAAAATTGCCAAAAAATATTGCTCAACTGTTTACAGATGCAGGTGCGACTGTCAATACGATTGATGGTGTTTCAGCTGTTGATGCAGCTGCTTGGGGTTATTTCCCATTTAGTAAATACATGGGTGGTACAGGTTTATTTACAGCAATGATTTTTGGGTTTATTTCTGTTATTATATTTGCTAAATTGATTAAGAAAAATATTGTCATTAAAATGCCAGATTCTGTTCCACCAGCAGTTTCCAAAGCATTTGCTGCAATTATTCCAGGGGTAACAGCTTTATATGTTTCAGGATTGATTTATCATGTATTTGAACAATTAACAGGAAAATTATTGATCGACTGGATCTCTGAATCGATTCAAACGCCATTGCTCGGTTTGTCTCAGGGCTACGGAGCTGTTCTTTTAATTGTGTTGTTAGTGCATGTTTTATGGTTCTTCGGACTTCATGGAACGAACATTATGTCACCGGTTTTACAATCGATTTATGGTGTTGCGATGGTTGATAATACTAATGCTTACCAACAAGGACAAGAAATCCCTTATAAATGGGTTGCGGGTTCCTTTGAAGCGTTCGTTTGGCCTGGTGGAGCGGGTGTGACACTGGTCTTGATTATCTCAATCCTGCTTTTATCTAAACGGGCGGATTATAAAACGGTCGGCAAACTTGGCATAGGACCAGGACTATTCAATATTAATGAACCAGTCATGTTTGGGATGCCAGTTGTATTGAATCCGATTATGCTGATCCCATTCATCTTAGCACCGATAGCAACAGCTACGATCGCTTATTTTGCAACAATGGCTGGATTAGTGAATCCTGTTGTTGTAAATGTGATTTGGGTAATGCCAACGATTATTAGTGGGTTCTTAGCAACAGCAGGTGATTGGCGAGCAATTGTTTTAACGATCGTCAATTTGGCTGTGGCATTTATGATTTGGGCACCGTTTGTTATTGCAGCAAATAAAATGGATCCAAATCTAGGTGAGCCAGAAGAATAAGAGGACAATCTTTTTAGCCTTATTTAGTGTAAATGAACATCAGATGATGAGACTAGGATCTGACGTTGGTAGTCAGATCCTAGTCTTTTTTGTCCATTGACAGAGTTCACTTTTTTCTGGACATCGCTCTTCATTGGAGTACAATGAAAAGTAAATCGTTATTTTAGTTAGGGTGGTCACAGTGGAAAAAGAAGTACGTCTTATGGGTGAAGAAAAAATTGATGAGATATTTGATTTAGCAGCATATGCTTTTAATGCTGAGCCAACGGAAGAACGAAAATTACGTTTCAAGACCATGGTTGCTCATTCGTTGAATTATGGGTATTTTTTAGGAAATACCTTAACAAGCCAAATTATTTCTACGCCATTTAAAGTAGCCTTCCACGAAACGAGTTATCAAATGGCTGGCATTGGTTGTGTTTCGTCTTATCCTGAATATCGAGGACAAGGTGGTATTTCAATGATTATGAAACAGCTGTTAACGGAATTAGCTGAAAACAAGGTTGAACTTGCTTACTTAGCGCCGTTTTCATATTCTTTTTATCGAAAATATGGTTTTGAGCAAGTATTTGAGCAAATTAGTTATACAGTTAAGGCAGCAGATTGGCCAAACATGAAAGCAACACCAGGCCAGATGAAACGAGTGACTTATGAAAAAGCCCAAAGTGTCTGTCAGCATATTTATTCTGAGTTATCAAGCAATCAAAGAGGGGCAGTGATTCGGGATGATTGGTGGTTTGGTTATGCATTTGGTCTGGATGATAAGAATCGATTTGCGCTCTATGAAGATGAGTTGGGAAACCCTCTGGGATATTTGATCTATCAATCTAGTGCAGAGCGTTTTGTTATTAAGGAATGGGGCTATGTAACAAATCAAGCCTTTCAATCGCTCGTTCGTTTTATTGGTTCACATAGTGGGTCATCGCGAGAATTTTATTTAGAAACAGGGTTTGATGGCACAAATCTAAGCTATCTGATGTCGTCTCCTTTAGTAGAAATGAAAATCACCCCTTTTATGATGGCCAGAATTGTTGATCTAGCAAGTTTTCTTGGTAAATATCCTTTTACAGAAGGGGATAAAGAAACGTATTATCTTAAAGTTGAAGATGAGTATGGTTCGTGGAACCAAGGAATCTGGGAATTACAAATAACTGAACTGGGTCAGAGTACTGTCAAAAAGCTCGACCAAATTCCTGAATCATTGACAGAAGATGAAGCGATTATCAGCACGATCCAAGTTTTGACACAACTTTTTATGGGGTACCGTACCGGGAGTGAATTATATTTTTATGGAAAAATCACAGGGACAGAAAAGCTGATTCAATCATTGGATCAGCGCTTAGTAAAAGGTAAGCCAATTTTAGCAGATTACTTTTAAAAAAATAGACGAGGTGAGTTGGTTGTTCCAATGCTCACGTCGTCTATTTTAATTTATGCCTTACTTTCGTCATCTTCTATTGTTTCTCCTGAGGGTTCTTCATGATAGTCTTTTAACGCTTCTTTAAAAATTTCTTCTTTTTCCTGTTTATAATTATCTTGGCGTTCAGCAAACACTTTTTCTTTTGGTTTATCAGTCATACCTGTTACCTCTACTTTCTTTTTATTTACCTGAATGGTATGGTTCAACCTTAACATCGATAGATAGACTTTGCGAGTTTTTAGACTGTAAGCAAATGATTAGCGGAACTAGCTAGAAGTCCTTATAATATAAGATAAAGATACGTATAAAAAGTTTAAAATTGAAAGGCAGTGAACAGCATGAGTAAAACAAAAGAAGAAAAAGTCGCAAGAAATGGTAAAATCGGGAAAACATTAGCCGTTGTTGTCGGTGGGCTTTATTTGGTCAAAATGCTGAAAGGCAAAAAGAACGTTAAAAAATAGAAACTATTGGGAAAGCAGTCTTGATTTTTAGGTCAGGATTGCTTTCTTTTTATTTTTCATTGACACTGACTGAAAAGACTTTTAAAATAAGTAGGTAAATGTTCTCGTAGCTCAGTAGGATAGAGCAATCGCCTCCAAAGAAAGGACACATCTGGTTTTTAATCAGTCGGAGGGGAGTATTAAATTTTATTTTGTCCCAGTACCTCAGTAGGATAGAGGGTTCGCCTCCTAAGCGAAACGTCGCAGGTTCGATTCCTGTCTGGGACGTCATAGAAAGTCCGCTGGAAGCCTTTGTAATAACGGTTTTCAGTTTTTTATACATGTTCCTATATAGTACCATTCAATCAAATAGTGTTAAATCTTTGTAGACACTTTTTGTCTATCTATCCCACCAAGTGCTTGTTGTACAAGTTAAGCAATCAATTCAGCAAGGATTATTCACAAGGATATGTTATAGTTTGTAGAAAAAATAAAAGAGGTATGTTATGGAAATAAAGGATAATATCCGTGGGTATCCTAACAAGTCAAATCTTAAGTATAATCGTTTGGGACAAATGTATTTTGATGATCTGCTCTACGTTACAAAATGGACTGTACAACATCATACCCTTCATAGTGAAACACAGTTTGTCTACTTAGAACCTGAACAATTTAATTTTGATAGTTCGACGATAGAATCTTTGAAAACACGCCTCAATCATAACGGATTTCTTCCCGAATACGACGAAATATTAAGTCCGTATCACCGTAATAAACACTTAGAACTTTACTTTGTAACTAAGGGATCATTACGCATTAAGGTTCAAAAAGATTTTTATACGCTGAATACTGGTTCTGCCTTGTTTATTAATTCAAATACAAATCATAGTGATGTCATTTCATTGGAACCTCTAGAGTTGTATATTATTGGCTTTAACGAAAATTTCTTTCATGATAATACACTTCAGGCTATACAAAACACGAAGTTTCGTCATTTTATCAATCAGACTTTCCAAGTGCATAATAAGGATAGTGAAGCGTGGTTTATCGATACTAAAGATGGCGGACAATTTTTGAGACACTACACAGAACTCATGCGTGATGAGCTAACAATACGTACTATAGGATATGCTGACCTGGTTCGAATTGCTGGCCTTCGTATACTGGACAGGTTCTCAAAAGAAACGCCAACGATAGTCAAAGACTCGGGAAGAAACCATAAACTCCTAATATTTCATGAGGTAACTCAATATTTAGATCATTACTATGGTTCTGCTAGTTTGACTGATTTGGCTGATTATTTGAAATTTTCTAAATCCTATTTTAATCGCATAATTAAGGAAGTTTCTGGAAAAACTTATACGGATCTATTACAGGAGGTTCGCATCGAAAAAGCTAAGGAAATGTTACGGAAAACGGATGAGCCGATCATGGAAATTGCCCAGAAAGTCGGCTATACAAACATGACTTATTTTTATGAATTATTTAAATCAATGACGGGTGTTACACCAAAAGAGTATCGTGAAAAGACTATTTAGTGCTTAAAAAGCTAGATAGTCTTTTTTTTTAACTTTCTAAGACAATGACAGGGTATTCAAATCACTCTATAATACTCTTATATCTTGAACTTAACTATTTCAAGATTCAGGTTGAGGAGGATATTGTATCATGACATATGAAATTGATTATCGTACACTTGTTGGAAAAATGACACTTGAGGAAAAAGCATCCCTTATGTCAGGAGAAAATTTTTGGTATTCACAGAGTTTGCCACAATATGGCATCCCAGCGATTATGCTCACAGATGGTCCCCATGGGCTGCGTAAGCAAATTGGTGATGCTGATCACTTAGGGATTAATGGAAGTATTCCAGCAACATGTTTCCCTACTGCAGCGACTATCGCAAATAGCTGGGATGTTGATCTTATTCGTGAAATGGGAGTAGCGCTTGGTACAGAAGCAGCAGCCGAATCTATTAGTGTCGTTTTAGGACCTGGTATGAATATCAAACGGGATCCATTATCAGGGCGTAACTTCGAATATTTTTCAGAGGATCCTTACCTATCTGGTAAACTCTCATCTGCACTGATTCGAGGTATGCAAGAGAAAGGGATTGCGGCGTGTGCGAAACACTTTGCTGTTAACTCTCAAGAGTACTTACGAATGACGATTGATGAAATTGTTGATAAACGTGCATTGCATGAACTTTACCTTGAATCTTTTAGAATGGCTGTCCAAGAGGGAAAGGTAATTTCGATGATGACCTCTTATAATAAAGTCAATGGCACATATACCAATGAGAATGATTATCTTTTAGATACAGTCCTCAAAAAAACATGGGGCTTTGATGGCTTAATTGTCACAGACTGGGGCGGCAATAATGACCGTGTTGCTGGTTTAAAGGCTGGTAACCAACTTGAAATGCCTTCAACTCTTGGTGTTACCGATTTAGAAATCGTAAACGCTGTCCGTTCTGGAGACCTTGAAGAATCGATACTTGACACCCGTGTTTTAGAGTTCTTAAAAGTTGTTGATAAAATTAAGCCATTACCTGCTGAGGCTGCCGATATGGAAGCACATCATGAAAAAGCTGTCGATATTGCAAGTCAGTCGATGGTTCTACTAAAAAACAAAGACAATTGTTTACCTTTAAATTCTAAAACTAAAGTCGCGGTGATCGGCGATTTTGCAGAAACACCTCGTTATCAAGGGGCTGGTAGTTCATCAATCAATGCTTACAAGCTTGATAATCTTTTAAATGCCTTAGATGAAACAGATATTGAGGTCGTGGCTTATGCAAAAGGCTTCGAGCGTTACGGTAATACCAAAAAAGCTGTCTATGATGAAGCTTTACAAGCTGCTGGTCAAGCAGATACGCTCTTAGTCTTCCTAGGTTTAGACGAAAGCTATGAGTCAGAAGGGGTAGATCGTAGTCACCTCAATTTACCACAAGACCAAATTACACTCATCAATCAGTTAACCAAACTCAATAAAAAAATAATCGTATTGCTTGCTGGTGGAGCTGTCATGAGTTTACCATTCATCAATGAAATTGATGCTTGTATCCATACCTATCTTGCTGGACAAGGTGGTGGTAAAGCCCTTGCGAAAATCTTAACGGGTGAAGTGAACCCTTCTGGAAAACTATCCGAGACTTACCCGTTATCATACGAAGAGGTCTCATCGGCTGGTTACTTTCCTGGTAAAGAAGCAATATCAGAACATCGTGAAAGTATTTTTATAGGGTATCGTTATTTTGATACGAAAAAAATACCCGTTCAATTTGAATTTGGTTTCGGTTTATCGTATACAAGCTTCACCTACAATCATGTTATGTTTGAAGATAATCATATAACTTTAGAAGTTACCAATACGGGAGCTGTAGGTGGGAGTGACGTCGTACAAGTCTATGTACATAAAAAAGACTCACCATTAATGCGAGCAGATCAAGAATTGAAAGGCTTTGCGAAAGTTCCTTTGCAAGCGCATGAAAAAAAACGTGTCACCATTGAGCTTTCTGACCACGCCTTCCATTTTTACAATGTAGAAACAGAAAGCTGGGCCATTGAAGAGGGGGCTTATGAAATTCGTGTAGGCAGCAGTTCTCGCACCATTCATCAAGTCATAGAAGTGACTAAAAATGGGATTCAAGCACCTGTAACAATGTGCAATATTCCTAAAAGCTATAAAGAACTCGATATCCATAATATCTCAGACAGTGATTTTGAAGCTTTAGTCGGCTATAAATTACCAGATTCAAATTGGGATCGTAAAGCTCCAGTCAATTTGAATACAAGTATCGTAGAGACAGCCACTAAGGGAGTTGTCGGTAAGTTTGTTAATTGGATAATTCTTCGCATGTATAAGAATAAAATGAAAAAAGGAGAGCCTCATGCGGCGAATGCCATTCTATTGGTACAAAGCATGCCTTTCCGTACATTATCCCGTATGACAGGTGGATCGATTAATGAAGAAATGTTAGCTGGCATGATGATGGCGGTGGATGGTCATTTCTTCAAAGGTACAACAAAAGTTATCAAAAATATACCATCGAAAAAATCAAAGTAAACTTATCTGATTGAGTCTATCGTTCTTAATTTGCTAAGTCATGACACCTCATAAATAAAAAATAGCATTGTTAGATATCAGCTTCGATGATAACTAACAATGCCTGGTTTTTTAGGGGTGTACGCCAAATAATGTGGAGTACAGAGATTGATCCTCAGGTCAACGACCAACACTTAACTCAGATCGATATTCTGCAAATAAGACCCTAAAAATGACCAATCGTGTTCAATAGTAGACTCAAGCTTTTGATTATAAAAAACAGCTGCAGGATGATAGATTGGAAACAGTGTGTAGGTATCACTCGTTGCAGTAAGCTGATTTGTCTCACTTGAGTAAGTCAGAATTGGTAAATGGAGCAATCGTCCATGATAGGTTGAAATCTTAAAATTATTCCCTAAAAGACGTTGCAGACCAATATTGCCCATTGGTACAAGGATTTTAGGCTGGATCGTTTGGATTTCGTAATCTAATAATGGTGCATAAGCCAATACTTCAGCTTTATTAGGTGTTCGATTAGGGTATTTTGTTTCGACGAGACCAGTTTTTTTATTGCGTTGCTGTTTGATACGGAAAGGTCTGCTTCTAACGGCGCTAGTAATGTAGAGATCTTCTCGGTTTAATCCCGCTTGTGCTAACCAACCATCTAGTTTTTTTCCTGATCTACCGCTAAAAGGAATGCTCGTTTTTATTTCAGTTTCCCCAGGAGCTTCTCCGATTAACATCAATACTGCATTCTTAGGACCTTTTCCAGAAAGGAACCCTTCTAGATGATGACCCTGCATTTTTTGTTCAACAGTTTCAACTAATTTTTTAGGATAGTTCATGATGGATGTCTTCTTTCTAAAAAAACGTACTGATTTATTCAATCAGCACGTTTTTTTCTTTTTAAGCCCAATCACCATTACGGAAAATCGGAACACGTGTGCCGTCTTCTCTAATGCCGTCAATATCCATTTGGTCCGATCCAACCATGAAATCAACATGTGTATGACTACGGTTTAGACCAGCTTCTTTTAATTCTTCTTCACTCATCTCAGTTCCGCCTTGTAGATTAAAAGCATACGCTGAGCCGAAAGCTAAGTGATTTGAAGCATTTTCATCAAATAAAGTATTGTAGAAAATGATGCCAGATTGAGAAATCGGTGATGGATCTGGCACTAAAGCAACTTCGCCTAAATGACGTGCGCCTTCGTCTGTTTCAAGTAACTTCGCTAATACTTCTTCACCTTGTTCGGCAGAAAAATCAATGACTTTACCGTCTTTAAAGGTAAATTTCATACCAGAAATAGTTGTACCAGCATAACTTAAGGGTTTAGTGCTAGAAACAACGCCATCAACATGACGGCTATCAGGAGCTGTGAACACTTCTTCTGTCGGCATATTGGCCATAAATTTCTCGCCGCGGGCATTATCACTGCCAGCACCTTCCCATAAATGATTCTTAGGTAAGCCAATCACTAAATCTGTACCTAGTGCTGTATAATGCAAAGCTTTAAATTGTTCGTTGTTTAGTTGATCAGCTTTTGTTGCAAGTTTATGGTCATGGGCTTGCCAAGCAGCAACTGGGTCTGATTCATAGACACGAGTCGTTTTGAAGATTTCATCCCAAAGCGCATCAACTTGCTGATCGCTATCTTTTAATTCAGGGAAGACTTTAGCAGCCCATTCTTTGCCAGCGGCGGCTACGACGGTCCAACTGACTTTGTTGGCTTGCGTTACTTTTCTTAAGTTAGCCAATGCTTTTCCAGAAGCTGATTGAAACGTCGCAACACGATTTGCATCTACACCTGATAATGCATCAGGATTAGCAGATACTACGCTGATTCGGCTGGCACCTTTAGCGATCCAGTCATCGGTTTGATCTATTTTATGTTGAGGAATATTCTCTAAATATTTTTCATCAGCATGCAGTAAAAACTCACGTTGCACGATATCGTCATTCCATTGAACGATCACCTCGCCTGCCCCTAATTTATAAGCTTCTTCTGTAATCAATCGTGCCAAAGGTGCTTGATCCACACTGATTTGTAACACAACGCTTTGTCCTTTTTGAACGTTAACGCCAGTTTCAGCGATCAGTCGTGCATACTTTTTTAATGTCCCGTCAAAATTTGGTAATGTCATAGAATAACCTCCTGATTTTTAATCTTATAATCTTCCATATCATAACACGTAAAGAGTACCAACTCAATCAATCAAGCAGGAACACGTTCTTATTTAATCCAAGAAAAAAACGCTTGAAAGTCCCGTCTAATCAAATAAATAAAAAAATATAAAACGAAGGACTAGTATTTTGCAGAATAAACAAATCGTGTTACAATAACTGTAGTATTTATATGGAAGCGTTGTAAAGGATAGGTAGAGGGGATTGAAAGATTATGGCAAGAAAAAAAACAATTACTAAAGATCAGATTTTAAATGCTGCATACGAAGTAGTGGCCACAGAAGGCTTTTCGAAATTCACCGCACGAAACATTGCAACCAAAATGAAATGCTCAACACAACCTATTTATTTAGAATTCAAGAATATGGATGATTTAAAAGAAGAATTATTTGAAAAGATCCATCAATATTTAGCTAAAGAAGTATTTCCTGTGACGCATACAGGTAATACGATTGTGGATCTCGCTTTAAATTACATTCACTTTGCTAAAAACGAAAGTAAATTATACCGTGCGTTATACTTAGAAGAATACGGTGGCGGAAAAAGAATGCAAGAATTTTCGTACAGTTATTTTTCAAATGCAGTCAAACAAGACCCTGATTATAAGAAATTAAAAGATACTGAAATCAATTCTCTTCATATGGGAACTTGGATCGTTGCAACAGGGATTGCAGCATTGATGACTTCCGGCATTATTCGTCCAACGGACCAACAAATCGAACGCTTGATGAAAGAAGCGATCGATCAAATATTAGAGCGGAATGAACCAATTGATATTGATAGCTAAACTGACTAGAAGAAGAGGCTGTAACAACACTCATTGAGTATTGTTACAGCCTCTAGTTATTCAAGTGTCTACTTTACAGCTTCTGCTAATTTTTTAGCAAAGGCTTCTAGGTTTTGAATATCTTCTTCTTCCGCAGCAAGATCGACTTTTACACTATCTGCTCCTTTTGTTGCACCGATTTTTGTAAAAACAGCATCAAAGTCATCCACTGACTTACAAAATTCATCATAGAACGTATCCCCAGAACCACAGACGCCATACGTTTTGCCTGATAGATCGATCTCTTGTAATTCCTCATAGAAATCTACAATTTCGTCAGGTAATTCACCGTCACCATATGTATAGGTTGCAATAACACAGATGTCAGCATCTTCAAAATCTTCTGGATCAACTTGTGTACATTCGTTGATTTCAACTTCAATATCTAAATTTTCTAAAGCTTCAGCAACGATATCTGCGATTTCTTCTGTATTTCCAGTCATGCTTGCATAAACGATTTTAGCTAAGGTCATTAGATTTCCTCCTTCAAATTGTACAATCTTGATTATATCAGAAGAATGAAGGTCATGTAAAACACAAAAATAAGATTAGAAGAGAAGTACAGCTTCTCTTTTTATTGCTTTTGTATCAGTGTTTTTTGCGGAAATGAGCGTGAAAAAGGCATGGAATGTATTTTTAACAACTACTTTTCAGTGAAATTTTCATAAATTATGATAAAATACTCTTATATAAAGATTATCTAGCTCCTTAGGCTAGTTACTATGCACTGCTCTGATCTCATTGTTGTACAGCATGAAGAACAAGGTGATTCAATGCTGCACAATACAAGGTGTCTAAAGATACGTTGCTTCTTTTACTCTTTAAGAGCTAAAGCTCTAAAGAGTGAAGGGTTATGAAGAAAGATAAAATATGTTCGTGGCAAAAAGTGTCACAAACATATTGCCTATTTTTCTATGAGAGTGAACGAGCCCACTGCGCTTTACATGATCTAGCTTTAAGGCTGATCAAGCTATTTTAGCTTTTAAATTTTTAGGAGGACGATATTAAATGATTACATTAAAATCACCAAGAGAAATTGAAATGATGGATGAATCTGGAGAATTATTGGCAGATGTGCATCGTCATTTACGTACGTTTATCAAACCAGGTGTTACAAGCTGGGATATTGAAGTATTTGTGAGAGACTTTATTGAAAGCCATGGTGGAATAGCCGCACAGATTGGTTTTGAAGACTATAAATATGCAACTTGCTGCAGTATCAATGATGAAATCTGTCATGGCTTTCCTCGTAAAAAGCCGTTAAAAGACGGCGATTTGATCAAAGTTGACATGTGTATTGATTTAAAAGGCGCAGTATCAGATTCTTGTTGGGCTTATGTGGTAGGCAAATCAACGCCAGAATTAGATCATTTAATGGAAGTGACAAGAAAAGCCTTGTACCTAGGAATCGAACAAGCGCAAGTAGGCAATCGCATTGGGGATATCGGGCATGCGATTCAAACGTATGTTGAAAGTGAAAATTTATCTGTTGTAAGAGATTTTGTAGGTCATGGAATTGGACCAACGATTCATGAAAGCCCAGTTATTCCTCACTATGGTGAAGCTGGTAAAGGGTTGCGTTTAAAAGAAGGAATGGTCATTACCATCGAACCGATGGTCAACACGGGAACTTGGCGTATGAAGATGGACCCAAATGGCTGGACAGCTTACACTTTAGATGGCGGCCTCAGTTGTCAATTTGAACACACTTTGGCGATCACTAAAGAAGGTCCAAAAATTTTGACTTCTCAAGGTGAAGAATTGACATATTAATCCAAGAGTAAAGTTTATAGTTTTAGAAGGAAGCAATGTGGTATTTGGCTGCTTGTACTGACTAAACGATCAGAGTCAAAGACTGCTATTAATTAAAGTTAGAGGAGAATCTTATGAAACTGATGGACAAAGTAAAAAGCAATGAAAAATTAATGCGTTTCATTGAAACGACCCAACATCGAATGATAGATTCAGAGATTGGAAATACGTCAGTCGTTGTGGCTTACTATTTACTTTTGTCCTTATTTCCTCTACTGATTGCGGTAGGGAATATCCTGCCGTACTTACATATTGACCCAAATGATGTGCTACCTTATATTGCTGAGGCAATTCCCAAGGCGATTTTTAACGACTTAAAACCGGCGATCCAGTCATTGCTGACACAGCGCTCTGGCAGCTTACTTTCGATTTCTGCGCTAGCTGCTTTATGGAGTGCTAGCCAAAGTATCAATGCTTTGCAAACGGCGATGAATAAAGCTTTTGGTGTTGAGCAACGTAAAAATTTTATTATTGTCCGACTGATGTCACTGTTTGTAATTCTTTTATTTTTAACAGCCATCGTAGGTGTGGTCGGTGTTTTAGGTTTGGGTAAAACGATTTTAGATTTGCTGCAGCCCGTTCTCCATTTTTCAACGGACTTTATTGATACCTTTCAAGCCTTGAAATGGCCGATCACTACATTGGTACTGCTAGTGATCATGTGTTTGATTTATCGGGTTGTTCCAAATGCAAAACTGACCTTTCGTTCAATTATTCCAGGTGCCATCTTTGCGACCATAGGCTGGATGTTATTGTCACAGGTCTTTGGGCTTTATATCAAGTACTTCAGCTCAAAGATTGCCAGCTATCAAATTATAGGAAGTTTTATTGTGCTAATGCTGTGGCTTAATTTTGCCGCAACAATCATTATTTTAGGTGGTATCATCAATGCTGTTGTTAAAGAATACATCTCAAATGAAAAAATTCAGCATCGTTACGGATTGCTCAATAGGCTAATAGATAAAATAAAAGAAAAATTAAAGAAATAAAGCGAATACTTATAATTCAATAAACGAGTGGAGCTTGTGCGGCGTTCCCTTAGTGGAAACACCTGTTCCAACTTGTAAATATGGAATGATTCGGTATAATATACGATGTACATTAAGAAAGTAGGTTCATCATGTCGATGTTTATTTATGAAATTTTTATCCGTCTATTTTTGACGTTTATTTTATCGCTGATCGTAACGCCAATTATTAAATTATTGGCCTTTAGAATAGGAGCCTATGATGCACCGGGCGAAAGAAGAGTAAATACGAAAAATATGCCTACAGCTGGTGGATTGGGGATTTATTTTGTCTTTTCGTTCTCTTGTTTAGTCATATTTCAGTCAATCATCCCAATCGATTATATTTGGCCAATTATTTTAGCGGCAGGAATCGTAGTTGCAACTGGCTTGATTGATGATATTTATGAACTGTCACCAAAGAAAAAAACACTTGGGATTTTGCTTGGGGCGTTAGTTATTTATTTTGTAGCTGGTATTAGAATCGATATTGTCACATTACCGTTTTTTGGTCATATTGATTTACGTTGGCTTAGTTTGCCTTTAACGTTATTCTGGATATTTGCTATTACGAATGCCATTAATTTGATTGATGGTTTGGATGGACTTGCTTCAGGTGTTTCCATTATCAGTTTAGCAACAATCGGTGTGATTGGTTATTTTTTTCTTCATGCCAAAACGGTTTTTATTCCTATTGTGATTTTTGTCTTAGTTGCAAGTATCGCAGGATTTTTTCCATATAATTTTTATCCAGCTAAGATTTTTTTAGGAGATACCGGCGCTTTATTTCTAGGGTTTATGATTGCGGTGATGTCGTTGCAAGGGTTGAAAAATGCTACCTTTATTACAGTGATCACGCCGATGATTATTTTAGGTGTGCCAATTACAGATACTGTCTATGCGATCATTCGACGCTTGATGAACAAACGTCCGATTTCATCAGCCGATAAGATGCATTTGCATCATCGCTTGTTGTCGCTTGGATTTACGCACAAAGGTGCAGTGATGACGATTTATGGGCTGGCATTGGTGTTTTCATTTGTTGCATTGTTGTTTAGCTATGCAAGCAACGTTGCGTCGATTCTACTGATTGTTTTTAGTGCAATCGGGCTAGAGTTATTTATTGAAATGATCGGATTGGTTGGAGAGAACCATCAGCCTTTGATGTACATCTTACGTATGTTTGGTAACCGTGAGTTTCGCCATCAACAATTGGAAAAACGACTAGGTAAACATTCTAAAAAAAAGTAAATAATCAATGAGAATCTTTGCTGGAATTTTAAGCTGTGTTATAATTCATTGATTGAGTAAAATGAGAGAGCGGGACAAAACTCAGTTAGTTTTGCTCCGCTTTCCTAGAATTCATGGGAATCAGCTTTTAAATCATAGTTAATGATTTTTTACATAATGAACTATTTATGGAAAAGCAGAGCCAATAATATTACTCAATTGAAGCAGTTACGGTTCTACTTTGAGCGAGGATAAGTTAGTTTAGAGAAGTGCTAGCTTGATTTTTCTTATTTTAATGAGGTGCAAAAATATGAATGATAGAATAACGATTTCCATTGTTACTCACAATAGCCGTCATATTTTTGATGTGCTTGATAATTTAAAAACTGAATTAGGTCTGGCATCAAATTATGAGATACATATATTTGACAATGCTTCACAGACAAATTATATAGAACAACTTGAAAGCTATGGCTCATTTATCACCTTGCATACTTCTGCTGAAAACAAAGGCTTTGGTTATGGACACAATCAAGTGCTGACAAAGGTCTCTACACGTTATGCTGTCATTTTTAATCCTGATGTTTTGATTACAAAAGAAGCACTAGATAACGTGGTTCAGCGAATGAGAGAAGATGGGCAGTTGGCAGCAGTTTGTCCCAAAGTGTTGAATTCAGATGGAACGACACAATATTTAGTACGCCAAAAACTGGACGTATTTGATTACATGTTGCGTTTTGTCCCTTTTCAAGCTATCAAAAAGCTGTTTGATAAGCGCTTGAGTTATTATGAGTGTCGAGACTTGCCAGATAACCAAACATCCTATATCAAAATGGGCTCAGGTTGTTTTATGGTAATTGATATCGACAAATTCAACCAAATTGGCGGCTTTGATGAACGCTTTTTCATGTATTTTGAAGATAATGACTTGTGCTTAAGATTTGGGAAAGCGGGCTACAAGATTTTATATACCCCTTTTGAAACAGTGATTCATTTGTATGAAAAAGGTGCACATAAAAGCAAGAAACTATTTAAAATATTTTTACAATCAATGATTAAATTTTTTAATAAATGGGGCTGGAGGTTTTTCTAGTGGAGAATAAGTTGATTATCACGATTGTCATGTATCAAACTGAATTCTCGCAAACCCCTAGTTATGATTATCTAAAAAGAATAATGACAGGTAAGAAGTCTGCCTACTTGCTTGTTTATGATAACAGTAAAAAAGCTCAGGAGGATGAGTTGTTTTGTCGAGAGAATGTTCGTTATATTCATGATGAAACGAATCCAGGACTGGCTGAAGCTTACAACGCTGGAAGTCAATATTTACAAGAACTGCAGGGGGATTTACTGCTATTGCTGGATCAAGATACACTGATTGATGAAGCGTATCTTGAGACATTGTTAGGATTAGAACTTGTCGAAGAAATCGGTGCGTATGTTCCGATTATTAGTTCTCATGGACGACAAATTTCTCCAGTATTCTCAGATCGATATGTTGGAGGGAAATCAGAGCTGCCGGAATCAGGCGTCTATTCACAAAGAATCATGAGCATTAATTCTGGAACTGCGATTCCTCAAAAGACGATCCAAAGTATTGGTCAATTTAGTCTTGATTTTCCCTTGGATTTTTTGGATCATTGGTTGTTTTGGCGTATCCATCAGCTTGGTAAAAAAGTCTATGTGTTGGATCATCACTTGGCTCATGATCTTTCGGTTTTAGATTATCGAACGATAGATAGTAAAAGATATGATTCGATCATTCAGGGAGAAACATTGTTTTATCAAAAATACGATCAGGATAAGTTTTATACTCACAGAAGACATCTACTGCTAAGAACACTTAAACAATTTTTACGTGTCAAGAACCGAAAAATTTGGCGCCGGACGTTTTTAGAGTACCGATCACTACTAATGAAAGGAAAATAAATGATTTCAGTTTGTCTTGCTACTTATAATGGAGAAAAGTATTTAGAAGAACAGCTTGCGAGTATTTTACCTCAGCTGGGGTCTGATGATGAGTTGATTATATCGGATGATGGGTCGACAGACGAGACTTTAGCTATTATTGAAAGGTATGCGGATCAAGATCAGCGGATAAAATTTTTTACAGGACCAGGTCAAGGTGTAATCGCTAATTTTGCATTTGCGATCAACCAAAGTCAGGAAGAATATATTTTTTTAGCAGATCAAGATGATGTCTGGCTTCCTGAAAAAGTTCAAACTACTTTGGATTATTTTCAAACGCATCCGGAAATCGAGCTAGTGATTAGCGATCTAGTGATTGTCAATGAGCAGCTAGAGGTGATAGAGCCTTCTTATTTTGACTATCGAAATGTAAAACTCGGTTTTTTTCATAACATCGTCAAAAACAAATATATCGGCGCTGGCATGGCTTTTCGTAGTAGCCTAAAAATACGGATATTGCCGATTCCGTCAAAAGTTCCGATGCACGATATGTGGATCGGGTTGATCGCAGCATATAGAAACAAAAGTGCGTTGATAACACAGCCGCTCACGCTATACCGTAGACATGACAACAATGCGAGCGAAATCAATACAAAAGCTAGTTTTTTTCAACAGTTGAAATGGCGTTGTGCAATTAGCTATGTACTTTTCAAAAGAATATTTTTTCATGCGTGAGAAACAGCTACTTTACAGTTTTGTAAAATATTCTTAAAATGAATGACAATCATTGCTAATAATGCAATAATAACCTTTAGTGATGTTAGTAAATAATAAAAATAAATTAGTATAAGGAGTTTTTTCATGAAAGGGATTATCTTAGCTGGAGGAAGTGGAACCAGACTATATCCGTTAACGAAAGCCACATCAAAACAATTAATGCCTATCTACGACAAACCAATGATTTATTATCCAATGTCTACGTTGATGTTGGCGGGGATCAAAGAAATTTTGATTATTTCTACACCCGATGATACGCCGCGCTTTGAAAATTTGTTTGGCGATGGAAAAGATCTAGGTATTCATATTGAATATGCAGTTCAAGAAAGTCCGGATGGCCTTGCACAAGCCTTTATCATAGGAGAAAAATTTATCGGTGATGATAGCGTTTGTCTTGTTTTAGGTGATAATATTTATTATGGCGGCGGTCTCTCTAACATGTTACAGCGAGCAGCTGCAAAAGAAAACGGAGCAACTGTTTTCGGCTATCATGTAAATGATCCAGAGCGTTTTGGGGTAGTTGAGTTCGACGACCAAATGCGTGCTCTTTCAATTGAAGAAAAACCTGAACAACCGAAATCAAATTATGCTGTTACTGGTCTATATTTTTATGATAACGATGTAATTGAGATTGCTAAAAACATCAAACCATCTGATCGTGGTGAACTAGAGATCACAGATGTAAATAAAGTCTACTTAGAAAAAAATAAATTATCTGTTGAATTGATGGGACGCGGCTATGCGTGGTTAGATACTGGAACACACGAATCGCTTTTAGAAGCGTCAACATTTATTGAAACAATCGAGAAACGTCAAAACTTAAAAGTAGCTTGTTTAGAAGAAATTGCGTATCGAATGAGTTATATCACAAAAGAGCAATTGATTGAACTTGCGCAACCATTGAAGAAAAATGGGTATGGACAATATTTATTAAGATTGGCAGAAACAGACTAGGGGCGAATAGAATGAAAGTTATTGACACAAAATTGCAAGATGTAAAAATCATTGAAATGGACGTATTTGGCGATCACCGCGGCTTTTTTACTGAAAGCTATTCTAAAGAAAAATTTGCTGAACAAGGATTGGATTTTGACTTTGTACAAGATAATCATTCTCTTTCAAGTGAAGCGGGTGTATTGCGTGGCTTGCATTTTCAAAAAGGCGAAGCAGCTCAAACAAAACTGATCCGCGTTGTAACTGGTGCAGTATTAGATGTGATTGTTGATATCCGTAAAGGCAGTCCAACTTATGGTCAATGGGAAGGTTATATTTTGTCCGAACATAACCATCGTCAATTATTGGTACCTAAAGGCTATGCGCATGGTTTTGTAACGTTGACACCAAATGTTAATTTTATGTATAAGTGTGATAATTATTATAATGCACCTGCAGATGGCGGGATTGCTTTTGATGATTCAGATTTAGCGATTGAGTGGCCGATTGATATTAAAAAAGCCATTACGTCTGAAAAAGATAAAAAGCACCCAACATTAAAAGAATTTGAATCTGAGAATTCTTTTGTTTATGGTGAAATCTAAAAAAATTTAGGAGCGATCTTGAAGATGAAAAACATCATTGTTACTGGTGGAGCTGGCTTCATCGGATCAAACTTTGTTCATTATGTAGTGAACAATCATCCAGAAGTCCATGTCACTGTATTAGATAAATTAACGTATGCAGGGAATAAAAAAAATCTTGAAGGACTACCAACAGACCGTGTTGAATTAGTTGTCGGTGATATCGCAGACGCTGAATTAGTCGATCGTTTAGTTCAACAGACGGATGCAGTTGTTCATTATGCGGCAGAATCTCATAACGATAATTCGTTGAATGATCCATTTCCGTTTGTCCAAACAAATATTATCGGCACATACACTTTAATTGAAGCTTGTCGTAAACATGATGTGCGTTACCATCATGTTTCGACTGATGAAGTCTATGGTGATTTACCATTGCGCGAGGATTTACCAGGACATGGTGAAGGTGAAGGGGAAAAATTCACTGCTGAAACACCGTATAACCCATCTAGTCCTTACTCGTCAACAAAAGCAGGTTCAGACTTATTAGTAAAAGCTTGGGGACGTTCATTTGGCCTAAAAGCAACGATTTCTAATTGTTCTAATAATTATGGTCCATATCAACATATTGAAAAATTCATTCCGCGCCAAATTACCAACGTATTAAGCGGAATTACGCCTAAATTATATGGTGCAGGTAAAAATGTTAGAGACTGGATTCACACAAATGATCACTCATCAGCTGTTTGGACGATCCTAACTAAAGGGGAACTCGGTGAAACTTATTTAATCGGGGCAGACGGGGAAGAAGATAATAAAGCCGTAATGGAATTGATTTTAGAATTGATGGGTCAACCAAAAGATGCATACGAACACGTAAATGATCGTCCTGGTCACGATCTACGTTATGCAATCGATTCTTCAAAATTGAGAGAAGAATTAGGTTGGACGCCGGAATTTACTAATTTCCGTGATGGCTTAGCAGATACGATTAAATGGTACACTGAAAACTCAGGTTGGTGGGAAGCAGATAAAGCCGCTGTAGAAGCCAATTATGCGAAAAACGGTCAATAAATAGATATCATAATTTAGGGTATCTTACAGCAGATTTTAACTGAGTACGATTAAAATAGCGAATTATTGAGCGTGGAACAAAACTAAACATTGGTTTTGCTCCACGCTCAAAATACGAATCGGCAGCAAAGAAAAGAAGCATAGTGAATATTGTCTTAGCTTCTTTGTCTTGAAGGAGGAAAAAAGAATGATACTTTTAACTGGCGGTAATGGACAACTAGGCTCAGAGTTACGTCATTTGTTAGACGAGCAAGGAGCGGAATACGTTTCCACAGATTCAAAAGAATTAGATATTACAGATGCAGAGAAAACAATGGCTTATATCACGAAATTGAATCCTGATGTGATTTATCATTGCGCCGCGTATACAGCTGTGGATAAAGCAGAAGACGAAGGTAAAGAATTAGATGAGAAGATCAATGTGGATGGCACACGTAATGTAGCTGTTGCGGCTAAAGCGGTAGATGCAACCCTAGTTTATATTAGTACAGATTATGTATTTGACGGAACTAAAAAAAATGAAATGTATAAGACTGATGATCAAACAAATCCTCAAAACGAATACGGGCGAACCAAATTATTGGGTGAACAAATTGTTCAGGAAGTCATGGAAAAATATTACATCATCCGTACTTCATGGGTGTTTGGGCAATATGGGCATAACTTTGTTTTCACCATGCAAAAATTAGCAGAAACTCGTGATCAATTGACAGTTGTTGATGATCAGTTTGGTCGTCCGACTTGGACTAGAACATTGGCTGAGTTCATGGTTTTTGTTATAAAAGAAAAGGTTCCTTATGGTATCTATCATCTATCAAATGATAATAGTTGTAATTGGTATGAATTTGCCAAAGAGATCTTAAAAAATACAGAGGTAGAAGTTTTACCAGTCGATTCAAGTAAGTTTCCACAAAAAGCGACTCGCCCTAAATATTCTGTGATGGACCTTAGTAAGACGAAAGAGCTAGGCTTTGAAATTCCGACTTGGGAGAAAGCGTTGGAAGAGATGTTGAGTAGTATTAAAAAATAGGAGGAACGTAATTTTGGTTGGGGGAGAAAAATATCTAGGGTGGTTCAAGGTAGTATTTAAACAAAGATGGAAGTATTTGCTAGCGCTGTTAATAATCTTTACAGTATTTACGCTGTATTTTTTTCAATTTTCTGCTATTCCTAAAAAAATAATTTTATTGACAGGGGTGCTTAGTGGGCTAGGTATTTTATTGATTGGGAAAAACCTAGCAAAAAGTACATTTTGGATTATTCTACTGATGGGAACATTGTTCACGTTCATCACACCAGTGTTAGACACTCCGGATGAACATGCGCATTTTTCACGAGCAGTGTACTTATCTGAAGGGCACTTTGGCATGAGTGATAAGGCCGACGAACTTAAAATTTCTAAGGATTTTAAAGTAGTGCTAGATCGTGTCCATCATAATTATTACAACGATTTAAAACAGCAGCGTCACACAAAGAAACAAAATGAAGAACCAATTATTTCGCTAACGGCAACCTACTCATTTATTAGCTACGTACCACAAGCTATTGGCTGGTCAATAGGTAAGCTACTGAACCTTAATCTATATTGGAGTTTTTATTTAGGTCGCTTGGTCAATTTGATTGCTTACGCGATTTTGTCTTATTTCGCTATAAAAAATGTAAAAAAATTCAAGGTTCCAATGGCTGTCGTTACAACGTTACCAATGGTGGTATATCTGGCTGCATCTTATAACCAAGATGGGGTTTCGTACGGATTAGTATTCTTAGCATTGTCTTTATTTATTAATTTTATTACAAATGAAGCAAAAATAGAAGCGAAGGAAATAGGGGTGTTTTTACTGCTATGTGGTATTTTAGCCACCTGTAAATTACCTTATGTCATGTTAGCTGGGATATTGATTTTTATTAAACCAAGTCAATATAAAAATAGAAAAACATATCTGTTCGCTTGGGGTGCTGTGATTTTAGCAGCAATCATTGCCTTACTTTGGTATTATTATTATACGACATTTACACCAGCAAATAGAGTGTCAGAAAAAGATCCAACTGAACAATTGAAATTTATGGTACACAATGTTCCAACAGCAATTAAGTTGATGTTTTCTGGAATAGTAGATTCAATTAGTAAGTATCACGAGTTGTTTACTTTTGGCTGGTTTTCTTATGGATCTCCACATATTTGGTTTATGTATTTAGTTTATATGGGCGGGTTGTTTGTCTTTTATCCATTAGAGATAAAAGCAAAGTATTATTTGAATACATTAGGATCTGCAGTCGTTATGTTAGGAATCATTTTTGCGATTAATTTAAGTCAGTATTTGACTTGGACACCAGTCGGGTTAGGAACTGTAGAAGGTGTACAAGGAAGATATTATATAGGATTGCTTGTTTTGTTACCGATCTTTGTGAATAGTTCAAAACTTTTTTATCCTCAAACAGAATTAAGCGAACAAAGAGAGTTAATGAAAAAGTTAGAATATGCGCAAAATATTTGGGTTTTATCTATAGCAACGTATTTCTTAATGACAATGATATTACTCACTTTAGGAAATTATTATAGAGGCTAAATATAAAGGAGTAAGATGAATTGAAAATATTATTGATTATACCTGCATACAATGAAGAAGAAAATATTTTAAATACAATAATGTCTATTGAACATTTTAAAAAAGAGAATAGTCATAACTATCCTTATATCATTGATTATGTTGTAATCAATGATGGCTCAACGGATAGAACACAAGCTATTTTAGATGAAAATGAAATCAACTCGGTTCAATTGGTTATGAACTTGGGGATCGGTGGAGCTGTCCAAACAGGGTATCGATATGCGGAAGAAAATGATTACGATATTGCTGTGCAGTTCGATGGGGATGGGCAGCATGATATCAACAGTTTAGATTTTGTCGTACAGCCGATAATAAAAAAAGAAACTGATTTCGTCATTGGTTCTAGGTTTTTACCAAATGAAAAAGCTGATTTTCAAACAACATTCATGCGTCGTGTTGGCATCAAAATCCTTTCCTTTTTGATTTATTTATCATCTGGGAAAAAGATTTACGATGTGACTTCGGGATATCGTGCCTGTAATAAAGACATCATCGCTTATTTTTCAAAAACATATCCGACGAGTTATCCTGAACCTGAATCAACTGTTCACTTGCTTAAAAAGAAATTCAGCATTAAAGAAGTTGCTGTTAATATGATGGAAAGATCGGGTGGACAATCATCGATTCGTTCATTTACTTCGGTCAAGTATATGGTTGAGGTAAGTATTGCAATTATTGTTTCAGGTTTTATGCGGGAGGGAGACTAATGAGTTCGATTTTAAGAATTGAAATGCTGATCTTTTCGCTACTTTTTTTTGTTTATATTATTCGCTCGATCAATAAGAATATTTTCTTGCTAAAAAATGCCATTAGATGGTTGTTTATATCTGCTGGGTTAGTACTCTTTGCTATTTTTCCTAAGCTAGCAGAGTGGTTAGGTGAACATCTGGGGTTTGAAACAACCTCAAATTTCTTATTGATTGCAGCAATCTTTGTCTTGCTGTTTATTGAAATCAAAAATTCTGCCTTGTTGTCAAAGCAGCAAACGCAAATAAAACTGTTAATCCAAGAACTTTCACTATTGAAAGATAAAAAGGAGAAAAAATAATGTTCTTATTCTTAGTATATGTCGTTTTATCAACTTCAGGCTTGATTTTGGTAAAGTTAGGTTCCCAAGCAAACTCAATTCAGATCACAAATGCTATTTTTTCCTTTTCGATGTCTTTTACAACAATCATCGGTTTTTTATGCTACATGTTTAGTTTTGTTTTATGGATGGTGATTATTAGTAAGTCAGAAGTATCTTATATTGTTCCAATGGGTGTGGCCTTTACGAATATAGCTGTATTAATAGGCTCTAAACTTATTTTACAAGAACAAGTTTCCCTTGGAACTGTGATCGGCACGGGCGTCATTATTCTGGGGATTGTTATTATCCAGTTGGCTAAATAAAAGCCACTAAAATCAACCTTTACTCTCTAAATCTTAAGAAAATACTTACATAACTTGAAAAAAATGCGTATATTCTTTAAAATGGTAATGTTATGCAGCTTATTTTAAGTAGCAATTTAAAAGCGATGGTAATAAGAAAGGAAACGAATCAATGATACGATCTACGCTATCTATTTTTAAAGACATTTTTAAAAATAGAAAACTGTTATTACAGTTTTCATTTAATGATTTTAAATCAAAATATGCAGGTTCTGCGCTAGGAATTGTGTGGGCATTTATCACGCCTCTGGTGACAGTACTAACTTACTGGTTTGTTTTTTCACAAATTCGTGAACGAGGTGCTAATGAGCAGTATCCGTTTATCGTATCTTTAGTGACAGGTTTGATCCCTTGGTTCTTTTTCTCAGATTCATTGATGTCTGCAACAAATGTTTTTAGAGAATACAGCTACCTTGTAAAAAAAGTGGTGTTCAAGGTTCAAATTTTACCGACCTCGAAGATTTTATCGAATTTATATACCCATCTCTTTTTTATTGTGATTGGTTTTGGTATTACTTCATTAAGTGGTATTTATCCAACCTGGCAAGGGTTACAATTGATTTATTATTTGTTCTGCTTAATCATTTTCTTAACTGGTATTACTTGGTTGACAGCTTCTACACAACCGTTTTTACCAGATATCATGCAATTTATCAATGTAGCAATGCAAACGATTATGTGGACATTACCAATTTTATGGAACCCAACTGGGTGGTATGTAAAAATTTTAAAACTAAACCCACTTTATTACATCGTTCAAGGATATCGTGATTCATTCACAGGTGGAGCATGGTTCTGGGAACGTTGGCAGTATGGCTTGTATTTCTGGGGCTTTACAATTGTTCTTTTGCTAATTGGTTCAACTGTATTTAGACGTTTGAAACCTCATTTTTCAGATGTATTATAACGTATAGGAGAGTAAAAAATGTCAGAATATGCAATCGATATACAGAATATAACAAAAACATATAATATGTATAAAAAACCTTCTGATCGTTTTAAAGAAGCACTTAATCCCATGAAAAAAACGTATCATGATCTTTTCTATGCGTTAAAAGATGTCACAATGCAAATTGAAAAAGGTGAAATGATCGGATTTGTTGGAGAAAATGGTTCAGGTAAATCAACGATTCTTAAAATAATCACAGGTGTTTTAACACCAACATCTGGTTCTATGAAGATCGATGGGAAAATTTCTGCACTCTTGGAACTAGGTTCAGGCTTTAATCCTGAGTATTCTGGTTATGAAAATATTTTTCTAAATGGAATGGTTCTTGGTTTTTCTAGAGAAGAGATGGAAGAACGGGTAGAGGACGTTATCAAGTTTGCTGATATCGGTGATCACTTGTATCAACCTGTAAAAACCTATTCTAGCGGGATGTTTGTTCGTCTAGCTTTTGCTGTGGCAATCAATGTAGATCCTGATATTTTGATCGTAGATGAAGCTTTAGCAGTTGGAGATTTAGAGTTCCAGCTGAAATGTATGGAGAAATTTACCGAAATCAAAAATTCAGGTAAGACGATTCTTTTCGTCTCTCACGATGTGAACTCCGTTCGTCGTTTTTGTGACCGGACATTCTGGTTAAAAAATGGAGAAGTTGTTGAATACGGAGATACAATGGATGTCACAACAAACTATGAAAACTTCTTAAAGAAAAAATCAATCAAAACCGTTGATCGTGAAAAAACAATTCAAAATGAAGAAACCGTTCCTGATATTATAGAAGTGGATAAAGCGACGTTGCTAAATCATGCGCTGGAACCTTTAGAAATTGTCACTCAAGATGAGAAGGTCATTGTAAAATTAGAGTATACCGTTAAAAATGATTCGATCAAATCACCTGTGTGTGGTGTCGCGATTCGAACAGTCGATAATAATTATGTGTGTGGACTAAATACATTGTTGGATGGCGTTAAAATTCCTTGGAAAATGGGTAAAAATGTTTTTTATCTAGAATACGGAAAAATGTCTCTTTTAACAGGCGAATATTATTTCGATATTGCGTTTTTTGAAGAACACGCCACAGTACCTTTGGTTTATAAAACGAAATACCTGAACATGTTTATTAGCGGTCGCTATGCAGGCGAAGGCATTGTCATTTTAGATCATGAATGGAAGGATACTATTAAAGATGAAATATGATTTTGAAATGGAAGTTGACGAGAGTACTAGTGTTGGTAAAATCGTTGCCCAAATTAAAGAAAATAGTCGAGTATTAGAGTTTGGTCCAGGTAATGGTCGAATGACGAAATATTTGATGGAAGAAAAAAATTGTTATGTTGCAATCGTTGAACTTGATAAAGAGCTATATGATCATGTCAGTGAGTTTTCTAATGACGGATTTTATGGCAATATCGATGAAGAAGCTTGGACGAAGCATTTTGAAGGACAAACCTTTGATTATATTATTTTTGCGGATGTGTTAGAGCATTTAATGAACCCTAAAAATGCTCTTATGAAAGTAAAACCTTTTTTAAGTGCAGAAGGTCAAATCTTGATTACGTTCCCAAATATTGCCCATAATTCTGTTTTGATCGATCTATTCAATAATAAATTAGATTGGCGTGAAACAGGATTATTAGATGCAACGCATAAGTCTTTCTTCGTTCAGAGCGGCTTTGAAAAACTTTTCGAGGAAATTGGTTTATTTATTGCTAAAGAAGATTTTACACTTAACGAAGTTGGCTATAATGAACTTGAATCTACCTATGAAGACTTGCCAGTGGAAGTTCGTGCTGCCTTTAAAGCACGCCCATTTGGGGAAGTCTATCAGTATTTTTACGCACTTTGTGCTGAGGCTGTGGAACATCCGATCCGCACGATACCAGAAAATTCAAGCTATAGAAAGAATATTCACTTCTTATATGATTGTGGTGAGGAAGACCAAAAAGAATTTGATGTTCAACTGAATAACGTAACAGGTGAGAATAAAACATTTACGATCGACATACCTGAAAACATCAAATTATTAAAAATTTTCCCAAGCCTGACAGGGGCAGTAGTAGATCTAGTATTGACTGTTGCTGGAACGATAATACAACCAAGCGCAACAAATGCTATTTATAACAAAGAAGCACAGTATTTTTTCTCTGACAATCAAGTACCAGTCATTGAAATAGACGATAAACAGATTGCTGGAAAAACAATGACAATCACAGTTAATTACAAATACGAAGGCAATTTTTCTGATACGGTTCATGGATTGATCGATTACGTACTTGAGCAACAAACGGGAAATAATTCGTCAAAAAATACAGAATTAATGGTGAGTGAAAAACAAATGACAAAGTATAAGAAAGTATCAATCAGTAAATTTGATTCACTCGTTTCACTGAATATCGATGATATCGTTCGTCATGTTGAAGAAAAAAAGACTGTGATTCGTGGTTGGGCATATTCTAAAGAAGACAAGTTACCGATTGACTTTAAAGTATCCGCTGAAATGGCTGTTGAATATTCTGTCACCAGAGAATATCGAAGAGATGTTATCGACATGTTTGAACTAAAAGGCGATCAAGAGTATGGCTTTGTGATTGAAGTGATCGATCCGGAAGATCAGCCAATGTATACCTTGAATGTTTCGGCCGATAACGGTCGTAAATTACAATATCGCCTAGAAAAACCAAATATGGTTCAGCCAGGTAATAAAATTCAACGTGCGATGCGCTCGATGCAGACACGTGGACTTATTGGCTCCATGAAATGGTATTTCAAACGTCAAGAACAACAAGAAATACCAGTTGATCCATCAGCTATTTTAGAAGAAATCAAAACATTTAAATTCCAACCTAAAATATCTGTTGCTGTTCCTGTTTATAATGTGGAAGAAAAATGGTTAGATGCCTGTGTGTCTTCCCTTCAAAATCAGTATTATGAAAACTGGGAACTATGTTTAGCTGACGACGCTTCACCAAGTGACTATATCAAGCCTTTGCTTAAAAAGTATGCGGATGCAGATGATCGGATCAAAGTTATTTACCGTGAAGAAAATGGTCATATCTCAGAAGCTACGAATTCAGCTTTAACGATTGCAACTGGGGATTATGTTGGATTTATGGATAATGATGATGAATTAGCGCCACAAGCGTTATATGAAGTGGTCAAAGTACTAAATGAAGATCAAACGATCGATTTTATCTATACAGATGAAGATAAAGTCACCGAAAGCGGTAAACGTTTCAATGCATTTTATAAATCAAAATGGAATTCTGAGTTGATTTTGAATCATAATTACATTACACATTTCGTTGTAGTAAAACGTTCTTTATTAGAAAAAACGGGTGGTTTAAAAACAGAATTTAATGGAGCTCAAGATTATGATTTTGTCTTACGGGCAACTGAAAATGCTGAAAATATCACTCACATTCCAGGTATGATGTATCATTGGCGGGCGATTGAATCGTCAACAGCTTTGAATCCTGAAAGTAAAGGCTATGCTTATGTTGCGGGGCAACGCGCAGTACAAGCTGCTATGGATCGTCGTAACATCAAAGCAAACGTTGAAATTGCTGAATTCTATGGCTCGTATAAAATTAATTATATTTATGATACGATACCTAAAGTATCAATCGTGATTACCAACGATACAGCGGATATCAATGACTATTTGAAAAAATTGTTGGAAAAAACAATTTATGAAAATTATGAGATTGTGCTGCCAAATCAAATGAAAGAAAACGTCCACTCAACAAGTAATAAACTGGTTTATAGCGACGGACAAACAAGAGACGAATTGATTAACGCTAGTACAGGTGACTATATCATGCTGTTAGATGCTGGTTTAGTACCAACGAAAAGCAATTGGCTTACTGAGATGATGAACATGGCACAGCAAGCGCAAGCGGGAATTGTCACAGGAAGAGTGGTAGATCAACGATACCGTATCGAAAATATCGGAATTTCCGTGGATGCAGAGAAAAATCGTTTACTTTATCCAGAACAAGGAACGCCAGGCAAGAGCCTAGGTTATTATTACCGCATTGCGTTACCAAGAAATGTTCAGGCAGTGACTGAAGCCTGTATGATTTTCAGAAAAGCGGACTATCTTGCTGTGTCAGGTATCACAGAAGAATTAGGCAAAGACGTTATGGGTGTGGATTTGTCGTTGAAGTTTGCTAAACAGCTAGATAAAACAATTATCTATTGTTCTTATGCTATTTTCAAAGCAGAAGAAAAAATGCAAAATCTCGATAAAAAACCTAACATCAAGGCTTTAACGGATAAATGGTCTGAACAAGACTTGGTCGACAAGTATAAAAATCCTAAACATCTATAAGCAAAGCGTATATTCGTGTAGCCTTAGCCAGCTAGGTTAGGCTGGTTAGGGCTCATTGTTTAATATAAGCACTAAATGACAGACTCTTAAGTATAAGGAGAGCAAAAAATGAACGATGAGATAAAGGTCATTATTGATAGTATCTATCGAGAGAAACAAACAAATAACTTAACAATAACTGGTTGGGCTTTGGCTACACAATCAAAATCCAGTCCGGATATTTCAATCAACAATCAAGAACAAGTAACGTCTTTTGGTATCAAGCGTGTTTTAAGAGAAGATGTCAATCAGATTTATGAGGTAAGTCCAGAGGTTTTAGCCGGGTTTGAAATAAAATTAGAAGGTATCCAAAAGAAAAATAAATTAGAAGTCCGTTTTGTTTCAGAAGACTTAGAATCAAGCAAAACCGAATGGATTGACTTAGCGAAAAAACATCCTCTAATTCCTGGTACTGAAGATAAGATGGCAAGATTGATGATAAAAGTACATAAAGGCATCAGTTATCTAAAAAGAAATGGGATCAAAAGTACGATTCAACGAGTAAAAATCGAAAAAATTAGAAACCAGTCTTCTTATCCAAGTTGGTTGGAAAGAAACGAACATTTTGATTTTGAACAAATCAACGCTGAAATTGATGGATTCCACTATCAACCTAAAATTTCGATCGCGATGCCAGTTTATAATGTAGAAGAAAAATGGTTGCGTCGCTGTATTGACTCTATTTTGATCCAAGACTATTCAAATTGGGAACTTTGTATGGCAGATGATGCTTCAACAGATCCTAAAGTAAAAGAACTTTTAACGGAGTACAGTAATTCAGATGAACGGATCAAAGTCGTTTTCAGATCTGAAAATGGTCATATCAGTGAAGCAACAAACTCTGCATTAACACTCGCTACTGGTGAATTTGTGGCATTATTAGATAATGACGACGAACTGCCGAGAATCGCTTTTTATGAAGTTGTCAAAGCCTTAAACGAAAATCCTGAATTGGATTTAATTTATAGTGATGAAGATAAAATCGACATGGAGGGCAATCGTTCAGATCCATCATTTAAACCAGATTGGTCGCCTGACTTATTGTTAGGAACAAATTATATATCTCATCTTGGTGTTTACCGCAGAACGATTCTTGAAGAAATCGGTGGGTTTAGAAAAGGCTATGAAGGTTCTCAAGATTATGATCTGGTTCTTCGCTTTACTGAAAAAACAACAAGTAAACGAATCAAACATATTTCTAAAGTCCTTTATCACTGGCGTATGCTGCCGACATCGACTGCAGTTGACCAATCGTCAAAAGGTTATGCATTTGAAGCTGGTCTACGAGCGGTTCAAGACGCTTTAATTCGTCGTGGCATCAAAGGACACGCTACTCATGGTCGGGCAAATGGTTTATATGATGTTTATTATGAGCTTGAATCAGAGGATTTAGTGTCAATCATCATTCCAACTAAAAATGGGTATAAAGATGTTAAACGCTGCGTTTCTTCGATCATTGAAAAAACGACCTATAAAAATTATGAAATCATTATTGCGGACAATGGCAGCACAGATGAAAAAATGAAAGAATTGTATGATTCATTTAAGCAACAACTTAACGATCGTTTTCGTGTGGTTGTGATCGATATTCCATTTAACTTTTCTAAGATCAACAATATTGCGGCAAAAGATGCTAAAGGAAAATACCTGCTATTTTTAAATAATGACACTGAGGTAATTAATGCTGATTGGTTGAAACTAATGGTTTCATTTGGACAGCAGGAACGAATCGGTTGTGTTGGCGCAAAGCTGTTGTATCCAAACAATACGATCCAGCATGCTGGTGTAATCTTAGGTCTGGGCGGCATTGCGGGACATGGACATTATGGTTATCCACATAGTGATTTAGGTTATTTTGGCAAGTTAGCATTGAATGTTGATTATCTAGCTGTGACTGCAGCGTGCCTATTAATGAGAAAACAAGATTTTGATGCAGTTTCCGGATTTGATGAAGACTTTACGGTAGCGTTTAATGACGTTGATTTATGCTTAAAAGTGAAGGAATTAGGTAGAGATAATGTATGGCTGCATGAAGCAGAGCTTTATCATTTTGAATCTCAAACAAGAGGCTACGATGATAAAGGGAAAAAGAAAAAACGCTTTGAAAAAGAAAAGGCGATGATGGAACATAAGTGGTCAAACTTGATCGAAGATGATCCATTTTATAATCCTAATTTGACAAGAGAAATACCTAATTTTTCATATAGAGACTAGTCGTAGAAAATTTGTCCTGTATGATAAGTGAAATGGAGTACATTATGGATAAATCAATAGAGATGCACAGAGGAAGCAATAAAAAAAATAGTATCAAGATAAAAACTATAGAAAGCCTAGATTGGCTAATAAAAAAAAGATTTATAATAGCACTGATTATTTTTGCGCTTATGATAGTGTTTAAAGTCCATGGCAGTTCTATCAATATATGGGATAAATATATTTCTGATTATAACGAAGGAGTCGATTCTGGGTTAATCCTTGGAACGCCAAGACAAATTCGCTCTGATGAATGGCTAGTTCAAACTCCCTATAGTTTATCGCAAACACAAACGGGATTCAAAGCCCATAACGAGGTAATCACACTAAACGGGCAGGATATGACTGTAGGGTATAATTCACCAGCATTTACTTTGGCTACGATTGCTAAACCATTTACCTGGGGTTATGTATTATTAGGTAAAGAATATGGTCTTTCTTGGTATTGGGGAATGAAAATAATCGGACTAGTTCTATTCTCTTTTGAAATCGGCTTGATTTTGTCTAGAAGAAACAAATATATCGCGCTTTTAACAAGTCTATGGATTCCGTTTTCTTCGGCTATCCAATGGTGGTTTGTGTCACCAGTGGGCGACTTGGTTTTCTTTATGTTAGGGTTTTTAACAGCGATTTATAATTATTTTTATTATCATGAAAACAAAACAAATAGAATGGTATTCTCTGTTATATCCGCAATATGTGCTTCTGGCTTCATTTTAGTTTTGTACCCTGCTTTGCAGGTGCCTTTTGGTTATTTGATTTTATTATTTTTAGTGGGCTTCTTTTTAGAGTTTAAATCAAAGCTAGTATTAGATAAATTTGATGGTCTATTCATTAGCCTAGCTGTTTTAATAACAATAATTCTTGTTGGTGGCTCGATTTTATTTTCACGGGATTCAATTTATGCAGTCATGCACACGATTTATCCAGGAAATAGAATAAGTACCGGTGGTGACTTTGATAAAAAAGATATCTTTTTATTCTTAACAAACTGGAAAATGAGTTTTACAGATGTTAGTTATAGTAATAATTCTGAATTAAGTGGGTTTTATCAATTCTTTTTTGTGATATTACCACTGTCACCTATTCTTTTTTATAAGAAAATTAAAGATAATTATTACGGTTTTTTACTATTTATTTATAGCTGTATTCAATTATTATGGGTTCTTGTTAAATTTCCAACGTCATTTGCCAAAATTACCCTATGGTCGTTTGTGCCAGAAGAGCGAGCATTACTTTCATTTAGCTTCACTGCAGTGTTGTTGAGTGTGTGGTTTATAGCTTATATTTGGGAACAAAAGAGGATCAATAAAATTGCTATTAGTGGAGTAATAGCGTTGAATATTGCTATCTATTTTTATGCTTTATATAGAGGCAACTTACGGTTATATCTGAGTAAAGCAGAAATTATTATTATATTGGTAATTAGCATATTGATACTATCAAGCTTGCTTCTTAAACGAAAAAGATTGTTTTTACTTCTATTTGTAAGTGTTTTGTTATTTACAGGATTAACGGTCAATCCTATCGTAAGAGGTGTTGCACCTATTTATGACAAGAAAATCGGGCATAGGATCACTGAAATAAATCAAAAAGATCCCAATCAATTGTGGGTTGGAGAACGATTGATGTATAGTTATTTGCCTATGTTTGGGGTTCATACGTTCAATGGTGTTTCTTTTACTCCAGATATGACGATGTGGAAAGCTTTGGATCCAGACGGTAAAAAAGAAAAAATTTATAATCGATATGCTCATATCCATGCAGATATTACAAATGAAACACCAGATCTAGAGTTATTAAATTCAGATGCTTTAATCGTTCGTTTGGATAGCGAGAGTATCAAAAAAATTGGAATCAAGTACTTGGTGACGTATAAAGAGATTGTTGATTTAGAAACAGATGATGTGAAGTTTGATAAACTTTATGGGCCAGATAAAGATGGTGCATATATCTATAAAGCTGTTTATTAGCAAACATTAAACTTATGAATGGAGGCGTAAAATGGAAAAACTGCTTAGCAGAATAAGCAATCTAATTTTAATTGCCACAATTGCCAGTTCCTATCTATTATGGACAGCAGGTCTGAATACAGAAACGATGACGAATTTTTACTCACACTACGAGTATATTTTATTAATCAGTTTGGTTGTTATTCTTCTACTCAATATAAAAAAATTAGATAGAATTGATTTATTACTGATTAGTACCAGTGGTATTATCTTTATCTTTTATACACTGACATCTTCAATCCGTCATAGTAATCGTTTTATCAATGCTAGTATTATGGTCATTATGTTATTGATATTATGTTATAGAAAAACGAAATTTGATAAAATTGATTTTGGAATTTTGGGCGTGATCATTAGTGCTTTTTTTGGAATCACTTTATATAGAATTTTTACGGAGCTACCTAAAATCGTCGCGCCGCATTCTATTTGGCAACGTGGTAATGAGTTTGACTCTATTTGGATTAACAGCAATACAATTGGTGCATCTGTGCTTTTTATGGTAATGATGTTGTCTATTATTATAAAGCAAGCATCAGGAAACTTGATAAAATGGTTGGTAATACCTGTCTATGTTATAGGAGTGGCCGCAATTTGGGTTTGTCAGGCCAAGACAGCTTTCGCTGTTTTAGTTGTGTTTATTGTAATAGATAATCTGTTACCTAAACAATTCATTAAAAGTAATTGGTTGTGGTTGACTCTATTTTCATTAGTGCTAATTTTATTTCCGTTTGTTTTTTATTATTGCGCTAACCTATCAACAATTAAAGTTTTTTCAGGTAGAGAAAATTTGTGGAAAGAATTTTTTGAGTTTTGGCTTGTAAATAAGCAAAATGTCTTAATTGGGATGAAACCGTATGTCTTTCATTGGAAAAACTTAGGTATGCACAATAGTTACTTAAGTATCTTAAATAATCTTGGCATTCTAGGATATACGTTATTCTCGTTCTTTATTTTTGGCCAATTCTATTTTCTGAGAAAAAAAGGAAGCTATTCAACTACTCAAGTCAGTCTTGCTATCGCTTTTTTATGTGTCTTTGTTCTTTCTACTATGGAGGATATTTTGGTCTCTTATCATTGGATTCCATTAGCCTTTAGTTTTTTAGGTATATTGCTTCAAAAAAGTGGATCATGCTTAAATAATGAATATGATTTATCTCATAGAAACGAATGAAGAAGGCAACTGTCATAAGGCCTGTAACAGATTAAGGTGTTTTTTTTAGAGAGATATGATATTATTAGGGATGTAGAATTTATATATAGCAATCTCAGTATTTTTAATGAGAAAGGAATAAAGTAATGGTAACTAAGAATGAATGGAACAATGCAAAGAGAATAATAATTATTATTTTTGATATTTTAGTATTTCATTTTTCCATTTTTGCAGGGTTTTGGCTAAAATTTGGAATGAATATCCCACAATATAATTTCGTGTCATACGAGCATTCCGTTGTATATATCACAATTATTTTTGTGTTTTTAAACTTGTTATTAGGAACATACGTATTTTATAATCGAACGGTCAATGACATCGTATTTGTAACAGTGATAGGTCAAGTGCTGACTATATTGTCTATTATGATTGTCGGTTTTGTTGGACGTTGGTTTTCGTTTCCACGATCGGTACTGATTTATTCATTTATCGTTGGAATGATTTTGTTAAGTTTGTATAGAATGTTTATCTATTTCGTATATTTACGTATCAGTGAGGAGAAACGTGTTGTTATTATAGGATCAGCTAAAAGTACAATATCAGCAACTGCTAATTTTTTAACACACAAAAATAAAAAACACAAAGTCGTTGATGTGATTCAGGCTAATTATTTTGAAAATTTAAAAAAAATCTTATCAAATGTTGACATCGTTTATATAGCAAGTCATATTGATGAAAAAGAGAAGCTAGATATTTACGAATTGGTTATTGAACATGAAAAGAAACTATTTTTAAATACAAGTTTTGAAAATCTTGTTATGTTAAAACCTAATATGATGAATTTTGAAGATGAAAGTATTATTGAAGTATCTGATTTTAAAATTAAACCAGAATACGATTTTGTAAAACGTTTATTTGATCTTGTAATAGCATCATTATTATTAGTACTAACGTCTCCTATTATTTTGATTACAGCGATTTTGGTAAAAGCAACTTCAGCTGGACCCGTTATTTATAAGCAAACAAGAATCACTTTAGGACAAAAAGAATTTTCTATATTAAAATTTAGAACAATGTCTGCTACGGCAGAAGTAAATACAGGACCAGTCTTATCTTCAAGTAATGATAGCCGAGTTACGACTGTTGGAAGATATTTGAGAGCTCTTAGAATAGATGAATTGCCTCAATTATTTAATGTATTGAAAGGTGACATGTCTATAGTTGGACCACGTCCAGAACGTCCCTTTTTTGTAGATCAGTTTAAAAAAGAAAATAAACACTATTACTTAAGACATAATGTACGAGCTGGCATTACTGGATATGCTCAAGTTTATGGTAAATATGCTTCTGACTATAATAGTAAATTAAATTTTGATTTACTTTATATCAAAAACTATTCGGTGTTATTAGATATGAAAATATTGTTGCAAACAATTAAGATTCTTTTTGATAAGATCTCATCAAAAGGTGTTGATGAAGAAGAACAAAGAGAAATTGAGAAAAACTTATTTTCTAAAAATAACATAAAGGTTTGGAATTAGCTTAGGAAATGGAGAACATAAAACTATAATGTATGGATAGATTTGTTTTTTGAATCTATCCATATTTCTAAACTAGGCTAATTTAAGTGGAGGAAAAAATGAATAAAGTACATAATAATTCAGAAAAGACACCAAAAACAAGAGTTTTAATTTTTGGTATGAGCAATCTTTTGGGCGGCGTTGAAACATATATGTTAAATTACTATAATCATTTAGATCGTTCAAAGATACAAGTAGATTTTGTCACAATGTATCCAACAATGTATTTCGAAAACGAAGTAGAAGCTAAAGGATCTACAATATATCATGTGACTGAAGTGAAAAAAAATCCTCAAAAATTTATTTCGGAGATAAAAGATATTTTATTAAATGGAAACTATGATATTGTTCATGTAAACATGCTTTCAGCAGCCAATATATTACCCGTGACAATAGCTAAAAATATGGGTGTGAAAAGAATATTTGTTCATTCACATAATGCGAATACACCGAATGGTTTGTTAAGAAAAGTAATGCATCAATGGAACAAAAGAAAAATAGTGAGATTAGCAACGGACTATTTAGCATGTTCAAAGAAGGCAGGTACATGGTTATTTGGAGAGCAACTTGAAGAGCAGTTAGTAATCATTCCAAATGCAGTAGAAATCGATCAATTCAAATTTGACCCAAAAGTGCGTTCTGAAGTTAGAAAAGAATTGAGCATAGCTGAAGATCAGTTAGTCCTTGGGCATGTGGGAGCATTTAGAGAACAAAAAAATCATGATTTTCTTATTGATATTTTCGCAGCAATTCATAAAAGAAATGAGAAAGCTGTGTTAGTCTTAGTCGGTCAAGGAGAGCTCAAAGAAAAAATTCAAAATAAAGTTAAACTGTTGAATTTAGAACATAATGTTAAATTTTTAGGAGTCAGACAAGACTCCAATCGCTTATACCAAGCCATGGATGTTTTCGTGCTTCCTTCATTATTTGAAGGTCTTCCAGTTGTCGGGGTTGAAGCACAAGCTGCTGGACTGCCGCTTATCGTATCAAGTCAAGTGACGAGTGAGTTAGAAATAACGGCTAATTGTCAGTTCTTATCAATTGATGATCCAGAAATATGGGCAGATACTGTTTTAGCAATTGAACCTATTGATAGAGATATGTCAGAGGTTTTTTCAAAAAATGGCTATGATATTGATGTGGCCAGCAAAATTTTAAATGATTTATATTGTGAAACAAAATAATGAATATGGTGAGATGATAAAGTGAAAGTTGAAAAAATTAGTGTTCTGATGTCTATATATATAAATGAGAATCCAAGCTACTTTAAAGAAGCAATAAATAGCGTTTTTGAGCAGACTTTACAGCCAGAAGAAGTACTATTAGTAGAAGACGGACCTCTTACAGACGAGTTGAATGCAATGATCTCCGAAATTAAATCAAAAGTCGGAAAACAATTAACGATTGTCCCTTTGGCTGAAAATGTGGGATTAGGAAAAGCGTTAGCTGTTGGTGTTAAAGCTTGTCGCAATGAACTAATTGCACGTATGGATTGCGATGACATAATGATTCCGAGCCGCTTAGAACTGCAGTCTGAAGAGATGGAAAATGATGCTTCTTTAGCAATTGTAGGATCTAACATCACAGAATTTCATGGTGAAATTGATAATGTTTTAGGCTATAAAAAAATGCCTGCAAGTAATGAAGAAATTCGTGAATTTTCCAAAAAAAGAAACCCATTTAATCACATGACTGTTATGTTCAGAAAAGAGTCAGTAATGAAGGTTGGTAATTATCAGTCTTTAAACGGATTTGAAGATTATTATTTATGGGTTCGATTATTAAAAGCCGGCTATACGGCTAAAAATATCCAAAAAGACTTAGTATATGCTAGAACTGGATTAGATATGTATGCTCGTAGAGGAGGATTTAATTATTTGATGCCAGGTCTAAAAGCTAGGAAAAAAATTTATCAAGAAGGCTTAGGGAGTTTTAAAGATTATCTATTTGTCTCTTCGGTCCATATATGTGTCAGTTTGATGCCTAATAAGATGCGTGGCTGGTTTTATGAGAAAAAATTACGGAATTGATTAGTTAAAAAATGATGGGGAACAACCTACAGAGAAGGAGAAAAAGATGGAAGACAATTTATATGTAGTAGAAGGTCTTAATTTTTTTAAAAGGAATTGGAAAAAATATATACTTGCTTTTGCGCTTAGTTTATTATTGATTGTTGCATTATTTTTTTACAGTGCACGTTCTAATAAGAATGACCAAAATGTAAATCAAGATAAGAATTATACATTTTCATTTATTTTAGAAAATAAGGATGGCTATATTTTTTCTAAGAATGAAATGATCAAAGAAATATTTGCAAGTGAATATGTGAAAACCCATTCTGATATAAGCGCAGAAGATGTTATAGATACATTAACGATTACGTATACAGATAATAATGGGAAAATGCTTGTTGAGACTCCTGACAAAGAGCTGGCTACGTATTTGTACAAGTTTATTGAAGATTCAAGTTCACGATTTTTTATTGATAAAAGAGCGTACGTATTATCTGATAAAGTTGATTTGAGTAAGGAAAAAGCCTTTGAAGGAATTAGTAAAAAGAAAATCATGATTTATGTATTGCTTATTGTGACACTTACTTTTATTATTGGAACAATAATTGCAAGCATATCTGAAAAAAGAAATAAAAAAATTTCTCAAAAGTTCACTTTAAAAGACAGCAATGAAATTATTGATGTAACTCTTCTTAGAGAACAAACAAATGAAAAAATCCAAGAAAAATTGACGAATCTTATCAACAATCCACCGTTGAATAAGATTGTTGTAATGAAAGATCAAAAGTTTTTAACTGTTAGTGAGCTGAATAATTCTGTGTATCTAACAGATAGTTTGGATAAGGTAGAAAACTTGCCGTTTATTCCAGAATTAGTAGTGATTATTTGTGAGAAAAATTCAACTGAAAAAGCATGGTTTGGTTACCAAAAAGAGTTAGCAAAGAATTATTCTGAGAAAGTAAATTGTATTTATATCTAGATGGAGTGAAGAGATGATACCTTATATATTATTATTTGTCAGCCTGATTATTCTTTCACTCCTTGAATTTTTTAGCAAAAAGAGAATTTTTTTCATAATTGCAATGATAGAAATCATTTTGTTTGCAGGATTGAGATATGAAACGGGTTATGATTATCTATCATATAAAGCTTTTTTTGAAAGGGTTCGGAGTTTTGGGGATATATTATCGGGCGGTATTGATGCTGAGCCTGGTTACTTATTAACAAACTATATTGTAAAAATGTTTGGAATGGATTTTGCAGTGTTCATTTTAGTCTATTCTGTGGTGACATTAGCGTTATTAGGATGGTTTGTTTATAAAAATGTTAGTTTTCCAACAATGATTCTCGTGTATTATGTTTCTCGTTTTTATTTTGTGAGAGATATGGGGCAAATAAGAGCTTCATTTGTAGCGATTATTTTTCTTTATTGTTTACCAGCAATCAAAGAAAAGAATCTACCGAAAGTAGTTCTCCTGTCACTTTTAGGCGCATGCTTTCACATTGTTGCGTTATTTATTATACCTGCCTATTTTTTTGTAGGAATAATAAAGAAATTAACCTTTCAAAAAGTGTTGATTTTGACAATAATTTCAGCACTTATAGGAGTACTGTTCTTTTTCCCAGACTTATTTTTATGGGCGATTCCATCAAGATATGCAGGTTATTTTGCAGGTAAGTATATTACTGGGAAGTGGATACTTAATCCTATATTTATTATGCAAATGGGGATTACAATTGCTTCAATATTATTTGTAAAAGGTAAAAATAAAGAATATAATGATAGTTTTAATACGTTATTGAGCTTATATTTTCTATCTACATTATTTTTAATTATTTTTGGTCCATTAGCAACTGTAGGCGGAAGGATTGGGACAATATTTGCTACTGCAGAGATCTTAGTAGTACCTCAACTTTTCCGTCATATGTTTAAAAATCAGTATTTGAATTTGGCCTGTTACTATATATTTTGCGCATTAGTCTTTTATTTGATATTTATTTTATCAAATACCTATCAAGATTTTATTCCGTATCAAACCGTGTATCATGTTTTATAGAAGAAAGGAAGTAACAATGAATAAAAAAACAAACAGTAAATATTTAAAAAGCGGCATTCTCTTATTTTCAATTGCTTTGTTTTCAGGTATAGGATTTATTGACGAAAGTTATAATGTCTCTGCAGAAGAATCGTCAATTTCTAGTGATAGTATAACTGGTGATGAGCCTTCGACAAGTCAAACTGAACAGACCTCGCAAAGTACTGCTGACTCTGAAACTAATGTGTCTACTTCTGATAGTACAATTGAGAGTTCTAAAAGAAATATTACGGAAGAAAATAATAAAGAGTTAGGTAATGCTTCAAAAACGGAAGATGGGGAATATATATTTAACCCTAATGATCGTTCTGATTTAGCGATAGCATTACGTGCTGCTGCTGAACCTCGCTCATTGATTTCTGCAACAGAAAATAACCGTCCCTCAAAAGATTTTGTAGATATTTCTTCTCATAACGGAGCATTAACAGTTGCTGATTTTAATGAGATGAAAAAATATGGGGTAAGAGGTGTTGCGGTTAAGTTAACAGAGTATACGACCTATTTGAACCCAGAGGCGAAAACCCAAATTGAAAATGCTAAGCGTGCAGGTCTAGTTGTTTCTGCTTATCACTATAGTTGGTTTACAACAAAAGCAGAGGCTGAGCAAGAGGCGGTCTATTTTGCACAAAAGGCAAATCAACTTGGCTTGCCTAAAAATACATTAATGGTCAATGATGCGGAACAAACAGAAATGACAGCGGGGAATGTTACCGAAAATTCTATTGTGTTTCAAAAGAAATTGAATAGTCTAGGTTATTCTCGTGTTGCGCATTATTCAATGTTTGATTGGTTCAATCGTAAAATACTTGATGAAGATAAGTTGGGTTCCGGAAATAGTTGGGTAGCAAGCTATCCTTATAATCCATTAGCAACAAATCTCTTACATACGGGAAATGCAGCATGGCAATGGAGTTCTGAGCTGACTTTTCCTGGCGTATCTGGAAGATTTGACATAAATGTATCGTATAATAATTTATTTTTACAGGCAACTGGTGATAATGGTATTAATCTAGCAAATTATCATACTGCTGCTCCGTTACAAGTGTATGCAACAGATAATATTTGGTATTATAATGATATTAATGAATTTTCTGTTAATACTCAAGTTGAAAGGTTGCCTAAAGATACAATTTTAGACGTAGTCTCAATAGAATATAGTAATAGCGGTTATCCAAGATTAGTGACGGATAAAGGTTATGTTTCGGCAAATAAGATGTACTCTAAACCAACTATCAGTAATCTGTCTAGCTATGTTACCAAACCAGGGAAATATGCGGCACTAGGAAATATTTGGTATTATAATGATAAAGATAGTTTTACGCAAGAAACCCAAGTAGGACAAATTTCCAAAAATACTGTTTTTGAGGTGACAGGTATTGTTTTCAGTAAAACTGGTTATCCAAGATTGGTGACGGATAAAGGCTATGTTTCTGCGAATAAAGCATACGTTAATCAACTTGTAGAAAATTATTTGGATTATCATATGACTGCTGGAAAAGTAGTGACAACAACAAGTACTTGGCATTATAATAATAAGGATAGTTTTACACAGCAGGCACAAGTAGAGCCAATAGCTAAAAATACTGTTTTAACAGTAAAAGATATTGCCTATAGTGAAAGTGGTTATCCAAGATTAGTAACTGATAAAGGGTATGTTTCAGCAAATAAAGGATTTACAACACCTATTGTCAACAATCATTCGGATTATTTTTTAAAGACTGGTAAATTTTTGACGTCGCAAAATATCTGGTATTACAATAATAAAGATCTTTTTGCTGCTGAAACACAAGCAGAACCTTTAGCCAAAGGGACAATGATTGAAGTGAAAGATATTGTATATAGTACGACAGGCTATCCAAGACTAGTAACGGATAAAGGCTATGTTTCGGCTAATAAAGGTTATCTTTCTGAAGCTATCAGCAATTTGAACAACTATATTACAGAACCGATGAAAGTTGTTACGAGAGAAAATATTTGGTATTACAGTAGTAAAGACGAGTTTTCTACTAAAACTCAGGCTGAAAAATTACCAAAATATACACTACTAGATGTTAAAGGAATAGTGTACAGTGAAACAGGTTATCCAAGGCTAGTAACGGATAAAGGATACGTATCAGCAAATAAAAGCTATGTCAATCCAGCAATCGGCAACATCGACAGCTATATAACTAAGCCAGGAAAGATGAAAGCTAAAGCAAATATCTGGCACTATAACAATAAAGATAACTTTGCAGCTGAAACGCAAGTCCAACAAATAACAAAAGGTACGACATTTACAGTGAAAGAAATTGTATACAGCGAAACAGGCTACCCAAGACTAGTTACAGATAAAGGCTATGTTTCAGCGAATAAGGCATATGTGGAAGTAGTAAAATAAATAGTTAAACTATCAAAAAATCAAGACAAGTTGGTGTATCTAAGTGAAAAAAGTATTGAGTAATATATTTTTTACGGCTATGTATCAAGTAGTAATACTGATTGTTCCATTAGTAACAATGCCGTATGTATCAAGAATATTCGGAACAGAATTACTTGGTATTAATTCATTTGTTATTTCAATTGTTGGTTTTTTGAACATGATCATCTTAATGGGGATGAGTCAGTTAGGCACGAGAGAAATAGCTAAGGCTGATAAGAAGGATCGAGGCACAGTTTTCTTCCAGTTATGGTTTATTCAATTAGCTAGTGGTTTGATTGTAACAAGTCTCTATTTATTGATTGTTTCAATATTTGTTGGAAATAAAGGTGTCTATTATATTCAAATTCCTTATTTAATTGCGTATGTTTTAGATATTTCTTGGTATTTCCTAGGGATTGGTGAAGTAAAAAAAGTAATTGTTAGGAACACGATCGTTAAATTTGGCTCTTTGATTTTGGTATTTCTACTTGTAAAGAGCAGTTCTGATTTATTATTGTATATGGGAATCAATAGTATTAGTACTTTTTTAGCAAATATTTTCTTTTGGATTAGCTTACTTACGGAATTTAAAATGTATGGAAAGATAAAAAAATCATTTTCTTTTCCATATTTAAAGCAAGCACTGTTTTTGCTCATTCCGTTATTTGCGATTCAAGTGTATAATACTTTTGATAAAACATTAGTAGGATTGTTATCAACAAAGTCGGAGCTTTCTTTTTATGATCAATCTCAGAAAATTGTTCGAATTGTGTTATCCATCGTTACATCAATCAGCTTAGTTATGATGCCTTTGATGGCAAAAGTGGACACAGGAGATAGTGAAGACAGTTCTAAGCTACAGTTATTGTTGAAAAAATCTGTTGAGTATACGACATTAATCTCCCTATTACTGACGGTTTTACTAATGTGTAATTCTCGTGATTTTGTTCAGTGGTTTTTTGGAAATGAATTTATTCCAATGACCTATAATATGATATTTGTTAGCTTGATTATTGCACCAAATGCGTTTGGTGGTGTTTTAGCGAATCAATTTACTTTAGCAAAAGGTTTGTTGAAGCATTATTCGATACCCTTTATTGTTGGTGCTGTAATAGATGTTATCTTAAATCTTATATTAGTACCAAAATGGGGAGCAAATGGCGGGACCATCGCGTTGATTGTTACCGAGTTTTGTGTTTGTATTTTTAGAGTCTATGTTATTCGTAAATGGTTAGATATTAAAGATATTTGTTCTGAGTTTTTTAAATATATTGTTATATTCGCGTTAGTTTTAGTGTTAGGATTTTTAATTCCTAACTTTGTAGCATCGTTGTTCTTGAATATGCTTATTCGTTCAAGTATAGTGTTTATTGTATTTCTTATTTTGATTTTTCTTTTTCAGACCAATATATCTGAAGACTTTAAGCTTCTTTTGAATAAGGCGAAAAAGAAAACTTAAATAGACATAACTTGGAGGGTTACTTTTGAAATCAGATAGTGTTGTAAAACAACTGCAAAAAAAAGAATTGGAAATATTAAAATTTGTGGATAAATTTTGTCAAACAGAAGACATTCCATACTTTTTATCAGCAGGAACATTGTTAGGTGCGATTCGTCATAAAGGTTTTATTCCGTGGGATGATGATATTGATTTAGGGATGACAAGAGAAAATTACGAACGCTTTGTAAAATTGATTCCTGAAGCTCTAGAAAATACGGATTATATGTTGCAAACGAATCAAACAGATGCTGGTTATCCACTGCCATTTTTAAAAATCATTAATTTGAAAACTACTTTAGTCGAAAATAATGCTAAAAATGGTAATGCTAAAAATGGTGTTTTTATTGATATTTTTCCATTTGATGTAGTACCGGACAATAAGTTTCTAAGATGGATTCAAATTAAAAAGTGTAAAATGCTAACATTTGTAATCCATACGAAAATGAATTATTATACCCGTGCTCAAACATCATTAGGTGGAATAATTTATAGTATGCTAAATATTTTATGGGGAAGATATTCTGTAAGGGAGCTTCTTGACAAACGACAAAAAGAAATTGAAAAATATAACCATTCGAATAATCGAAATATGTCGATCGTCACTGCTACAACGGAATTTAAGACAGAAACCTTAGATAAAGCAGAGATAAATGATGTAATTAGAATACCCTTTGAGGATGGTATGTTTTTAGCAAATTCAAACTATGAACAAATGTTGGAACAGTCTTATGGAGATTATATGGAGTTTCCTCCTATAGAAGAACGAGGAACAAGACATGATATTGTTTATTTAAAAATGGATGATTTTGAATTTGGAGATCCAATGTATAAAAAGAAAAAGTAATCACATTGAACAAGATCATAGGAGGGATAAACATGCAAGGTCTCATTTTAGCTGCTGGATTAGGAAGCAGAATGAAAGAGTATACAAAAAATACTACCAAAAGTATGGTTGAAGTTAATGGAAAGTCTTTAATAGAAAGAATGTTACGTCAATTAGATAATCTGGATTTAGAAAGAATTGTGATTGTAGATGGATATAAATATGATGTTATGGAAGAGTATGTAAAATCAATCCAAATAAAGACACCAGTCGTATTCGTAACAAACCATGATTATGATAAAACAAACAATATTTATTCCGTTTACCTGGCTAAAGAATTAATGTGTCAAGAAGATACAATTCTGCTAGAATCAGACTTGATTTTTGCAGATCAGCTTCTTGATGAAGTCATCGCTTCTGATTTTAAAAATCTAGCAGTGGTTTCAAAATTTGAATCTTGGATGGATGGTACAGTTGTAAAAATTGATGAAAATAACAATATTACAGACTTTATTGATAAGAAACGTTTTAATTTTAACGAAACAAGAAGCTACTACAAAACCGTTAATATTTACAAATTTAGTAAAGAATTTTCAAAATCTATTTATTTTCCATTTTTAGAAGCCCAAATGAGTGCCTTTGGGAAAAACGAGTATTATGAGACGACGTTAAAGACAATTACTCAGTTTGATGCTACTTTGGTTAAAGCATTAGACATTGAAGATGTTCCTTGGTATGAAATCGATGATTTACAAGATTTAGATGTTGCCAGCTCTCTTTTTAATACGACGCCATCAAAAAAATTAGATGCGTTTCAACAAAGATATGGTGGCTATTGGAGATATCCAAAAGTAATTGATTTTTGTTATCTAGTTAATCCGTTTTATCCACCTAAAAGAATGGTTGATGAAATGAAATCAAACATGGAACGTTTGATCATTGATTATCCATCCGGTCTTAAAGTGAATTCATCATTAGTAGGAAAATATTATAATGTTCCGGAGAAGCATGTAGTAGTTGGAAATGGTGCTGCAGAATTGATTAAGTCTTTGATGGAAAAAAATGGCGGGAAATATGGAATTATTGCACCAACTTTTGAAGAATATCCAAATCGCCTAACTAAAGATCAAATTGTTAAGTATTATCCTAAAGATAAAAATTTCCAATATACAGCAACTGATATTATGGATTTTTATTCAGAAAATCCGATTGATTATTTAGTTTTAATAAATCCAGATAATCCTACTGGAAATTATATTCCAAAATCAGATGTCATCACATTATTAGAATGGGCAAAAGTACATGAAATAACTATAATCTTGGATGAATCATTTAATGATTTTGTCGATTTTGAAGAGGTTCCTTCTTTAATTGATCGAGATATTTTGATGGAACACACTAATTTAATTATTATAAAAAGTATCTCCAAATCATTTGGTGTTCCCGGTGTACGTTTAGGTTTCTTGATGACGAGTGATGAATCATTAGTCAGTTACATTAAATCAGATGTTTCGATTTGGAATATTAACTCATTCGGAGAGTTCTTCTTACAAATTTTCGAAAAATATAAAAAAGACTATCAATCAGCATTAGATTTATTTTATAAAATCCGTAAAGATTTTCATATGGCAATGGCTGAAGTTTCAGATTTTGAAGTGATTGATTCACAAGCCAACTATTTTACTTGTCGCCTTACAGGTAGCGTAAGCGCTAGGGAATTGGCTACAATTTTATTAGATCAAGACAAAATCTTTATCAAGGATTTGTCTGGAAAAGATGGCTTTGATGGAGAATACGTAAGAATTGCAGTGAAGAAAAGTGATGAAAATAAAAAAATCGTTGAAGCTTTGAAACGTATATTGAATTACTAGAAAGTAGATCTATAAAGGAGAACGGAAATTATGGTTTTATTGTTACCTATGCAAACTAGCTATTTGAATACTAGTGGACATATTTACGACTCAGAATTCATCAATTTAGTCCAACTCTCAGAGGGGAGTGTTAAATTTGATGAACGAACTTTATTTTTAAATCAAGAGGAGAAAGATTTTTTGAATAGTCAAAAAATTGTGGAGCTCTCTGATTCTATTGTTGTTTTTAAAAACAAAGAGAAATGGGGATTGATCGCTAATCTTCCAAAAGAGGAGTATATTAAAGGCAACGTTAAAAGTCATGAATTAGTTCTTCCTTCAACGGTCCAAGGAATGCTCAGTAATTTTCACGGATATAACGGTGAAGCCGCTCCGGTTTTATTAGGACATGAAAGTTTAATTGATCTGGAAGGTTTTGTTAAAGCAAATGAACCAGATAAACATCATGCTGTTAAAGATTATCACTTATTCATTTATCAAGGAGAAGCAGCTGCTCAACTTCTTTCACTGTATCAGGATTTGGAGCAGCTGTTTATCGGCGATGGGCATCATAGATTGTATACAACCTCATTGTCAAACTTTAAACAAACTGTTTTTGCTTGTATTATGAGTTTCGATTACTTGGATATTTTACCGATTCATCGTTTATTGGAAGAGGTACCTGATGAGATGTATTTGCATGCTTTAGAGTTTTTAAGTAAGAAATTTGATTTGGAAAAAGTAACGGCTGATTCAGTTTTACCCAAAGGACATGTTAGGATGTCGAGAGGTAGTGATCATTATTTGATTCGTTTAATTGATTTAGCATCAGACGCTTTTTGGAATAATGATATTTATCGACTAAACACTCAAATCATTTCCCAAGCTTTTCGTAGTTTTGATCAGGGAGAGATTCAATATATATCAGAAGAAATGCTAAGAAATTCCAAAACATTTTCTGAACAAGATGTTATATTGGAAACACATGCTCTTTCTAAAAAAGAATTTATTGAAGCAGCTAAAAACGATACAGTCTTACCACCAAAATCTACTTGGGTTTATCCAAAGTTTCCTTCTTTTTTACTTATGAATAAATATCAATAATCTTGGAGGTAAAATCATGAAAATTTGTATTGTTGGCTTTGGAAATATTGGAAGTGCAATAGCTGGGATGCTTTCTTTAGGCGGCCATGATGTTCGCGTATTTACTTCTGTGCATTTAGGTAAGAACTGTCCATTTAGGCTAAATGAAATGGATTCAGCTAAGGAAATACAAACTTCAATTGATTTAATTACAGATGATTTAGGTGTTGCAGTTGAAGATGTTGACATGATTATTGTTACTTACCCATCCTTTATGCTGGAGTCATTTGTTAAAATGGTTTCAGGTTTTCTAACAAAACCGGTTCTCTTTGGTGTTGTTCCAGGAAGTGGTGGAGCTGAGTACATAACTAAACAATTATTTACACAAAAGCACGTGTTTTTTGGCTTAGACAGGGTTCCTTATATTGCTCGATTAATTGAAAAAAACCATTCAGTCGAGTTTTCCAAAAAAGAGTCTGTTAATGTAGCTGTAATCCCTAAAAAAGAAACAGTTGCTGTTGCGAAAATTTTGGAAGATCTCTTACAATTACCAGTTCATCCGTTGAACAATTATTTAGAAGTTTCTTTGACGCCTTCTAACGCTATTTTACATACTTCTAGAATATATAGTATGTTTAAAGAATATAATTCAAACATCACTTATTCTAGAGTTCCTTATTTCTACAGAGATTGGACTTTGGATTCATCTGAAAGTCTAATTGCTTTAGATAAAGAATTAAGAACTATTATCTTAGCTATGCCAGATTTAGAATTATCAACTATCAAGACTATTCGTGAACATTATGAATCACCAACAGTTGAGACAATGACGAATAAAATAAAAAGTATTTCATCATTTAAGAATATTCTATCCCCAATGAAAAAAGTTTCCAATCAAACATTTGTCCCAGATTTTGCATCGAGGTATTTTACAGAAGATCTTCCGTTTGGTTTATTAATCATTAAAGGGTTTGGCTTGATTACGGGAACTGCTACTCCAGAGGCTGATAAAATTATTTTATGGAGTCAAAAATGGCTTAACAAGGAATATTTAACAGAGGAAGGAGCCCCAGGATGCGATTTTTTAGATTCAGGCGTTCCTCAGGCTTATGGCATAAAAACATTGGAAGAGACATATCATTTTTATAAATCTTGATAATCAAATATTAATACTTATGTAGAATTAGAATTCTTTGAATAAGTGAATGGAAGTGGAAGTATGAGCAAGATACTTATTACAGGCGGTGCTGGATTCATTGGATCTACACTAGCCAATTATTATAGTGAAAATCATAACGTTATCGTTGTGGATGACTTGTCCATGGGGAATAAACAAAATTTGACGAGTTCTAAAAACATTGAGTTTGTCAAAGGAAGCGTTACTAATAAACAATTAATGCAAAACATACTTATAGATAATCAGTTCGATTATATTTTTCATTTGGCTGCAGTTGCTAGTGTGGCTGATTCAGTAGAAAGACCGTTGGCAACCCATGAAGTTAATTTTGATAGTGTTTTACAATTATTAGAATTGATAAAAAAATATCAAAAAGAATTAAAACGTTTAGTATTCTCCTCATCTGCGGCAGTGTATGGCGATGAACCTACTTTACCAAAACAAGAAGAATCTATCATCAGACCATTAACACCATATGCAATTGATAAATTTGCTGCAGAAAAATATGTGGTGGATTACTATCATTTGTATGATGTTCCGACAAGTGCGGTACGCTTCTTTAATGTTTACGGACCTAAGCAAAATCCTGAATCACCGTATTCTGGTGTTATATCGATTATGATGGATCGTTATAAGAAACTATTAAATAATGAACAATCTATGTTCACTTTGTTTGGGGATGGGACACAATCAAGAGATTTTGTTTTTATCGAAGATGTTGTTCAAGCACTGAATCTTATTGCAAATTCACAAGATACATTAGGGGAAGTTTATAATATCGGTACTGGTGAAGCGATTGGCTTGAATGAATTAGTTTCTACGATAGATAGCTTTTTAGAAGTGAAGTTACCGATTCAATACGAAGACGAACGTTCTGGAGATATCAAGCATTCTCTTGCTGATATTGCTAAAGTAAAAGCTGTTGGCTATCAACCTAAGTATGATATCAAGTCTGGACTTGAAAAGTATGTTTCTTATGAACTTAGTAACTTTGGTAAAAAGGGTTCTGATAGCTAAATCTGATTAATCCAATAAATTATTATAACAGGCGAGATGATTGTTTCTCGTCTGTTTTTTTGAACGAATATATTCCTTTTAATTGTTTGATACTCATTCTTATGAATGATACAATAGTTTCGATTGGAGGGAGCGTTGTGACAAAAATAATCGCCCACCGAGGCAGTAAAGGAACTCATCCGGAAAATACCTTAGCAGCATTTAAAGAAGCCGTTCGTGTTGGTTCTGATGGAATTGAGTTGGATGTGCAATTATCAAAAGACAATCAACTGATTGTGATCCATGATGAAACGATTGATCGGACTACGAATGGTCACGGAGAAGTAGGCCGTTTAACCTTAGCAGAACTAAAGCAGTTGGATGCCGGAAACTGGTTTGAAGAGAATCCAATGTTTCAGGAAATCCCGACGTTAAAAGAAGTTTTATTGTTGCTCAAAAATGAAAACTTTAAAGGTCTATTGAATATTGAGATCAAAACAGATAAAATTCACTATGAAGGGATCGAACACCTGATTGTTCAGCTCATGAAGTCACAGCACTGGCCTTTTGAGTATATGTATTCAAGCTTTTATTTTAAAAGTTTGGAAAAAATTTGGGAAATAGAAAAAAATCAAGAGATTGCTTCAGTGTTTAGGCTATCAAAAGAAGATGAAAAGAAAGCTCTTCAAACAGAATTCATTGATGGTATCCACCCTAAAATCGATTGGGTGTTTGAACGTTTGGAAGACGTAGTCGATTTTCCTAAGGCGATTCGGCCTTGGACTGTCAATGAGGAAGAACAGATGAAGCTATGTTTTATGCTTCATTTAGCAGGGATTCATACAGATTTTCCTGAAAAAGCATTACAAATCCGAAAATTGATACAAAATAAAGGATGAAAAGATTGGAAAAAGTATTAGTAATTGTAGGACCTACGGCGGTTGGGAAAACGGCTTTAAGTATTGAGCTGGCCAAAAAATTAAACGGAGAAATCATCAGCGGCGATTCAATGCAAGTCTATAAACATTTAGATATTGGGACAGCAAAAGCTACTGAAAAAGAGCGTGCAGGAGTTGTGCATCATTTGATCGATTGTCGGGAATTATCCGAAACATACTCGGCAGCCGATTTTCAAAAAGAAGGACGTCAGGCAATTAATTCGATTACAGCGAAGGGGAAGCTACCGATCGTTGTAGGCGGTACTGGCCTCTATGTCCAAGCTTTGCTTTATGATTTTACCTTAGGCTCTGAGGATGAATCGATGGAATTACGAGTACAGTACCAAGAGTTTGCTGAAACATATGGCAATCAAAAACTATGGGAACTACTTCAGAAAAAAGATCCAAAGGCAGCGGAAAATATTCATTTCAATAATCAAAAAAAAGTCGTTCGAGCTTTGGAAGTGTTTGATAAAACAGGTTTTAGTATTTTAACACCTAAAGAAAAACCGAAACCGTTATATGATTATTTCTTGATTGGTCTAGAAACTGATCGAAAGTTGCTTTATGATCGCATCAATACTCGTGTAGATACGATGCTGGAACAAGGATTATTAACAGAAGCAGAACTTCTTTATAAAGATCAAACACAACAATCGGTTCAAGGAATCGGGTATAAAGAATTTTTTCCTTATTTTGAAGGAAATGCAACGTTAGACGAAGCAACGGAACAAGTAAAGCAAAATTCAAGAAGATATGCGAAAAGGCAATTGACCTGGTTTAGAAATCGCATGAATACCAGCTGGTGGGATTTAGTACAAGAACCGACTGCTATTGTAAAATTAGAAAGACAAATAGCGGATTGGCTGGATTCTTCGGAAGGATAAAAAATGGGGAAAATAGCAGAAAAGGTCATTTTAGTAGGAGTAGAGACAGAGGAAAATTATCCTCGATTTGAAGGATCCATGAAAGAATTGAAAAATTTAACAAAAACGGCTCAGGGAGAGGTTGTCTTTAGCTTAACTCAAAAACGCCCCCGAGTGGATTCACAAACGGTGATTGGTAAAGGGAAAGTAGAAGAACTAATACAATTAGTTGATGCTTATGAAGTAGATATCGTTATTTTCAACCATGAATTGACGCCAAGACAGAATCAGCTGATTGTTGAAGCTGTAGGAGTAAAAGTGATCGATCGAGTACAGTTGATCTTAGATATTTTTGCGATGCGGGCTCGTTCCAAAGAAGGCAAGCTACAAGTAGAATTGGCTCAATTGAATTATTTACTGCCTCGATTGGTTGGACAAGGGAAACAATTGTCCCGTTTAGGTGGAGGAATTGGTACAAGAGGCCCTGGAGAAACGAAACTTGAATCAGATCGGCGGCATATCCGCGATAAGATTATCGCAATCAAGCGTGAACTAAAAGAAGTGACAGCTCATCGCGAACGTAGTAGACAAAAACGTCACTCATCTGATCTGTTTCAAATTGGCTTGATTGGCTATACAAATGCAGGGAAATCAACGATCTTAAATTTGCTGACAACTGCAGGAGCCTATTCAGAAGATCAATTATTTGCGACCTTAGATCCGTTAACAAAAAAATGGCAGCTGCCGCAAGGAATGATTGTCACATTGACAGATACTGTAGGATTTATTCAGGATCTGCCAACGCAACTGATCGAAGCCTTCCAGTCAACGCTAGAGGAAAGCCGAGGGATGGATTTATTGCTACATGTGGTCGACGCGAGTGCTTATGAACGTTTGCAGCATGAACAAACGGTAGTGGAATTACTCGAAGGGTTAGATTTAGAGCAGATTCCCGTTTTAACCGTTTACAATAAAAGCGATCAAGTTGATGAAACTGAATTTGTACCGACGCTATTTCCTAATGTGTTGGTTTCAGCTAAAAGTACGGTAGGAAAAGAGCAGCTAACGAAAGCTGTCAGAGAAAAAATGATGGAGTTGCTTGTTCCATATGAATTTGATATCCCTTCAAATCAAGGACAACAATTAAGTGAATTGACGCGACGAACATTACTTTTATCGGAAACCTTTGAAGAAGAGAAAAATGCATATCATGTGAAAGGATTTGCTAAGAAAAATTCAAAATGGACGCGAGAGCTAGAAGAATAAATAACGATATATTTCTTTGCAAAACCTTAAATAAAACAATATAATCATATATTATATAACTGAGTTGAAGACCCTATGTTGAGGGTTTTTGACTCAGTTATTTGCTTATTTAGGATAGTCATTTAACTTGTGTAATGATATACTAAAAAAATGAGAGGGTAAGGGTATTTTGATTTGAAAAAAATTTTTGAAAATAATAAAAGAAATTATTTATTTTATATTGGTTTGTTTCTAGTGGCAGTAGTGTATCTTTTGAATTTTAATGTGGATCTGAGTACAGATGATGGTTGGTTTATGAAGATGCCTAGTGAGTATAGTTTTTTTGGCTTTCTTCAATGGCGTTATCATAATTGGTCTGCCAGATTATTTCCAGAAGCGATGTTGTACTTGATCTTTTTAGTTCCTTTACTTGTCCATCATTTAATCAGTGCCTGTGCTTGGTTGTTATATAGTTATTCTTTAGTACGTATTTTTGTAGGCACAGTTAGTCGAAAGAATTTTTTAGTCGCTTTTTTATCACTGGGCTTTATCAATATTTGGGTTATGAAAGACTCGCTTTTTTGGATCACTGGAGCAATTAATTATTTATGGCCTTTAGCATTAGGTTTATTTGCTATGATTCCGTATGCAGATAATTTTTTTAGAAATAAGAAAACGTCGGTTTGGCTTTATTTATTACCAGCATTGCTATTCTCATGTTCAAATGAACAGTTGCTTGTTTGTGTTATCGGTGTTGTTTTAGTTTATCATGGTACGATAGTGTTTATGAGAAGAAAAGAGAATTATTTTCTGTATATTCCGACTACCTTTTTTGTTACGGGATTTACGGTCATGCTTTTAGCCCCTGGAAACAAGCTGCGGATGCAACAGGAAATTGAGATGTGGATGCCAGATTTCAATGAGTTATCACTGCCCTCTAGAGTATTAAGAGGAAGCTCATGGCTGTTTGAAGGTTGGCAGACAAAATTGATGTTACTGTTTATCGTGATCATGGTGCTGTCATTGGTCGTTGATTCTTCAAAATTACTAGCTAAAATAACGACAGGTTATGCGGTGATTTTAGCATTATTGCTATACAACTTCCCAAATAAATTTACGAATTTTAGACTAATAAACGAGAACAACTGGATCAGTCAGCTTAAAGCAGGTAAAGTGCTGAGTGGATCTGTTTTGAATGCTGTTGTACCTTATCTGTTATGGAGCTTATTCTTTGGCTTGATTATCGGTTTATCCCTATCGGTTGCTAAACAAAAAATATTTATCGGTTTAAGCTATGGTGCCGCTTTATTGTCTTCAGTGTTGTTGTGGTTTTCGCCAACGATGTTTGCATCTGGTGCTAGAGTATTTATGTGTTCATCGATTTTTCTACTATTTATTTTATTCATACTATATCAGCAAGCGATAGCAAGCAGTAACTCAAACAAAAATAACCGACTATTGCTGTATGCTTGTTTTATACCCGTAATAAACTTACTTTCAGTGCTCTTTTTAAATTGATCAGAACATACTGAGGTGAAAATATAGAGTTTTTTTTTGGTATGGTTATGGATAAAAAATGGAGGAATGACCTAATTTGGTGTTGATTGGTACGTAAACCTTTATTCAGCTGAACAATTCCATGTTAGACAGATTTCATTTATTAGAATGATTGATTAGGCGAGAAGTCTAGATGTAAGTTTTTCGCTTATAAAAAATAGAAAGCAATGATTTTAATAGGTCTTTTTAAAGAACTGTTTTTTTAACCACCGTTTATTCGGTTTTTAGGGTCTAAGATATAACTCCTTGAGTTATATCTTAGACCCTATTGCTTATTTAACTGTAAATAAATCGCAGAAAAATCTCTTGTATATAGGCTTTTTCTAAAATTATTTAGTTTTATGTCAGAAAACCTAACATAAATTATTGACAACAGAAAAAAGTATTGATATCCTATACCTAATCTATCTAGCTGCGTAGGCTAGTTTCTCGGAAAAAAGACAAAATCTGTCTGCGGAAAAAAATGCCACCAACTTATTTTCCTATTTTTCTGTCGAAACTGAACGAGCCTACTATGCTTTTAAACTAAGAGAGGGGGGTGGAGATGAGAGAGAAAGAACTGAGAAGATCGATGTCCGTTTTTCCAATTGGTACAGTTATGAAATTAACAGATTTATCAGCACGTCAAATCCGTTATTATGAAGAACAGGATTTGATTCATCCTGAAAGAAGCGAAGGAAACCGACGGATGTATTCACTAAATGACATTGATGTTTTATTGGAAATCAAAGATTATTTGTCAGATGGTCTAAACATGGCGGGGATCAAGCGCGTCTACGAAATGAAACTGGAAGAACAAATGCATGCGCAAGAATCAAACAAACCGTTGACCGATGAAGATGTTCGAAAAATTTTATATGATGAACTTATTTCTCAAGGCGGGCTTACTCAACAAAATCCATTCCAATCCAGAGGACCAAAACTGTAACAGTTGAGCTTTACACAAAAAAATGAAGGACGTGAAGGATACAATGACGAAAAAACAAAACACAACAGTAGAAGATATCAAACGAATTGCCGATGAAGAAAATGTTCGATTTTTACGATTAATGTTTACAGACATTATGGGAACAATCAAAAATGTGGAAGTTCCAGTGAGCCAATTAGACAAAGTGTTAAGCAACAAAATGATGTTTGATGGGTCTTCTATTGAAGGTTTTGTGAGAATCGAAGAAAGTGACATGTATTTATACCCAGACGTATCCACGTGGATGATTTTTCCATGGGAGAGCACTCACGGGAAAGTTGCTCGTCTGATTTGTGATATCTATAATCCAGATGGAACGCCTTTCGCTGGAGATCCTCGCGGTAATTTAAAACGGGCATTGGCAGATATGGAAGCGCTAGGTTTTACCTCTTTCAATCTTGGGCCTGAGCCAGAGTTCTTCTTATTCAAATTGGATGAAGATGGTAAAATCACGACAGATCTAAATGACCGAGGGGGTTATTTTGATTTTGCACCAACCGATCTTGGTGAAAACTGCCGTCGAGATATTGTGCTTGAACTAGAAAGTCTAGGGTTTGAAGTGGAAGCATCTCATCATGAAGTAGCACCCGGTCAACATGAGATCGACTTTAAATACGCAGATGTTATTGAAGCGTGTGATAATATCCAAACATTTAAACTAGTCGTTAAAACAATTGCCAGAAAACATGGATTACATGCGACATTTATGCCAAAACCATTATATGGTATCAGCGGATCAGGTATGCATTGTAATATGTCACTATTCAAAGGCGACGAAAATGTCTTTTATGATGAAAAAGGACCAATGCAGTTAAGTCAAACAGCTTATTATTTCCTTGGTGGCCTATTAAAACATGCTCGAGCGTATACAGCTGTTTGTAATCCAACGGTTAATTCATATAAACGCTTGGTGCCAGGCTATGAAGCACCAGTTTACGTGGCATGGAGCGGACGCAATCGTTCGCCATTGGTACGTGTTCCTGAATCACGTGGGCTATCGACTCGTTTAGAATTACGTTCAGTGGATCCTTCTGCCAATCCATACTTAACAATGGCTGTACTTTTACAAGCTGGTCTAAATGGAATTAAAAATGAGATTGTTCCACCTGAAGCGGTTGACCGTAATATTTATGTGATGAATGAAGAAGAACGAAAAGAAGCGCAAATCCACGATTTACCTTCAACGATCCATAACGCAATTAAAGAATTGCGTAAAGATGACGTGATGATTGCAGCTTTAGGTGACCATATTTATGCAAACTTCGTTGAAGCGAAACGGATGGAATGGGCAGCTTTCCGTCAAACAGTTTCTGAATGGGAAAGAGAACAATATTTAGAATTATATTAGTACTTGTAAGTGACCGAGCATAAATTATTTTTTAGAAAAAATCCTATGAAATCAACATTTGAAAAAATGTATTTCATAGGATTTTGCTTATTTCTAGACGCATATTTTAAGTTTTTTTATTGTTTTATCCTTGTGCAATTTTTTGATGCTGTTTAGAAATTTGTACTAAATATTTTTTTAACGTACGCCATAAATATTTACTCAATAGGTAGAAACTAAGACCAAACACTGCAGTAATCGGAAAAGCTGCAATTGGTGGAGCTGACCAGAAGCCCAAATTAAGAACGAAAGGTAGTTGAACTCCAAAGAAAGCAGCAACAGTTATAATTGCACCCGCTATCACAGCAAACAAAGCGAAAATGTATAGAGCAAACGACATAATAGAAAGGAAAGGAACAATCACCATTCCTGAAAATCCTGTTTTTGCATAAAAAGTGATTATTTTAAGGATCTGTTTTAAATTGAACGTTGGATTTTTTAATAAGTTTGTCCCGACAAAAGACCTTGCAAGTGAGGCTGGATCACCAAGATTTTTTAAAATTTCAGCTTCACTTACACCAGCGTTCAAGGAGTCTTCAATATGACCACTGATCTCCTCTAAAATATCATTTTTTTCTGTAACGGTAAGCTTATCTAAATGAGTTGCTACAGTTAAAAGATATGAATCCGTTTCATTTTTCATTTGTTTTCCTCCTCATATTGTTGAATATCAGTGATAGCAATTTTTAAAAATTGCCATTGGGTGGTCATTGCTTCTAAATATTGTCTGCCCAATGGTGTAATTTTATAGTATTTTCTACGAGAACCATTGGCCGTTGTTTCCCAATAGCTTTCTAAAAAACCTTCCTTTGTTAACCTTCTCAAGAGAGGGTACATGGTGTTCTCTTTTGCAGCGATAATCTCCCAATTACTTAGTAAAGCGATTAATTCATATCCATAATAGGCTCTGTTTTTTAGAAGGGTAAGAATACATAGTTCTAAGGAGCCTCTTTTTAGCTGTGACTTCCAATCTTCAATATCCATTGACTCACTCCTTTACTGTGTATTGCACAGCAGTGATTTGTACCTACAGTGTATTACACAGTAAGTTGTCTGTCAATAGCCAAAATATAGTTCAGCCAGTGGGAAAGAACTGTGCTATAATTCTAAGTGAGAATCATTATCATTTAAAATTGAAAAGGAGAGATAAGCATGATCGTTCAAACTGTTACGTTTAGTATAAAAAAAGAAGGCAAAGAAATGTTTGAAGCTAAAACAACTAAGGATGTGGCTTCGATGTTAGAATTTTCGGGTTGTATATCAAGTGAATGTTGGTATACAGAAGATAAGGATACATGTGAGTTTATGCTAGTTTCTAAGTGGGAAAGTAAAAAAGATTTCCAAAATTGGCTGAAACGTCCAGAGCATTTACAAGAGCATCGAGAGGCCCATAAAAATAAAGAGGCAAAACCATCATTTGTTTTAGAAAAAAGTAGAAAAAGCTATGAGGTTCATGCGTAAAATGCAGTAACCAATTTTTTGATTTGTTCAAATTAGTGTTTATTTAATAAAAAAGCAGGTATAGTAGAATTTAAACGAACGCTAAGGAGAAACGAAATGGAAGAAATACAAGTACGTTCAGCTATCCTTGAAAAAATCGCAAAATCAGAAAAGATGACTGCAACTGAATTTATATCATATAGAGAAACTATTTTAGATCAGATCCGAATACTTCAGCAACAAGGGTGGGATGAAGCCGCTCTTGTTGTATACATAAATCACTTGAATGAACACAAAGAAAGAGACCGTGAAGAGGCAAAGAAACATTTTCAAAGGGCTTTTTTAGTTGGTTCTACTATTTATACGCAAATGTTTGTAAAAAGTCAGCTTTTAGACCGAGAAAAGACGATGTTGGTAATCAATCATTTAGGTGGTGAGTTAGATGAAAATGGTGATTTATATTTTGGCCCATCAGAGTATCAATTTTGTCCTCAAATGCCGCCAGGATCATTTTTTTTAGCTAGCTACTCAGAAGCCGTTCAACGCGCCTATCCTAATGGCTTGATCATAGCAAAGGCAGATAAAAAACGAACGAAGACAGCCATCAAACAAAAATACGTTGCTGAAACAAAAATTCACCAATTCAGGAATCACTTAGATAAAGCTAATATTGACTATGTAGAAAATTATAAGAAAAGCTATGGCTTAAAAAATGATGAAGTAGCAATCAAAATGATTCTCAGAAATAATTGGTTTTATGCTGATCCGCAATATCATAACCGTGCTCGTTTAGTGGGGGATATTTTGACGGAGGATCTTTGCGAAGGGACTGGAACTCTTAGTGTTAAAGGTCTTGTAAAGAAAATCAGAAACCGAGGTTTTTATCGCAAAATTTTATCAGGAGATTATCATAGTGAATTTATTTTGGATGAGCAAGGGCAGCTTTTAACCCAGTGGAAAACGTCAAATGAATCAAGTGATTACTTTGAAAGTGCAATCGTAAATGGTGAATCTTTTAACTATGGCAATCGACCTAGAGAGGATCCGCATCAGACACATCATAAATTAGACGGCAACCCGCCTAGATATTTTGATACACATAAACGAAACGAACTTAAAAAAATTTGGCGCTCACCCACGGATAACTGGTTTTATCAGTTGGTTAGAAGATTGTCGGAAAAAGGGCTAAGATATAAAAAGAGAAGAAGGGTTAAGGAATAGATCACAGGTTAAAAGGAAGGGATGAAGTCCTGACTACCTGATGATCTTTTTTTATTTTTCACAAAAAAGTTTCAAGATTCAAAGGAGAGAAAGCAGAATAATTAATAAGTTTGTGAAATATTTTCACAAACTGTTTCAAATTTGACTAGATTCCGTTATAATGAAGAGGAATATGCGTGCAACTATTCTACTTTATTATAGAAGGATGATGAATATTATAATGCGAAAAATGAAGACGATGGATGGAAATACAGCTGCTGCATACATCTCATATGCGTTTACTGAATTAGCCGCTATTTATCCAATTACACCAAGCTCAACAATGGCTGAACTAGTCGATCAATGGTCAGCTGAGGGCAAACAAAATATTTTTGGACAACCTGTAAAAATCGTTGAAATGCAATCTGAGGCCGGTGCTGCAGGTGTTGTCCATGGATCACTGAAAACTGGTGCATTAACTACTACATATACTGCTTCTCAAGGACTATTATTGATGATTCCCAACATGTATAAAATTGCTGGAGAACTGCTTCCCTCAGTCTTTCATGTGGCTAGTCGTGCCGTAACAACCAATGCGTTGAATATTTTTGGTGACCACGGAGATGTGATGGCTGCGCGTCAGACTGGTTTTGCTATGCTTTGTGAAAGCAGTGTGCAAGAAGTGATGGATTTATCTGCTGTGGCACACTTGGCATCCATTGAGTCAAGTGTTCCGTTTATCAACTTTTTTGATGGCTTTCGGACAAGTCATGAAATTCAAAAAATCGAAGTATTGGACTATGAAGAATTAGCACCATTATTAGATCAAGAAAAATTAGCTAACTTCCGCAATCGAAGTATGAACCCAAATCATCCTTCTGTAAGTGGAACCAATCAAAATCCAGATATCCATTTCCAACAACGTGAAACGATCAATAGTTATTATGAACAAATACCGGCTATTGTAAAAAAATATATGGATGACATTAATGAACTGAGAGGGACTAATTATGATTTAGTTACTTATTACGGTGCAGAAGATGCTGAAGAAGTGATTGTTTCAATGGGATCAGCGGCTCAAGCAATTGAACAAACAATTGATTATTTAACAAAACAAGGCAGAAAAGTCGGTTATTTAAATATCCATTTGTATCGTCCATTTCCACTTGAACGCTTTTTAGAAAAAATGCCCAAAACAGTCAAAGCCATTGGCGTGATGGATCGTACCAAAGAACCAGGTGCTGGTGGTGAACCGTTACTGTTAGATGTTCAAAGTGCAATGTACGAGTCTGATTTGCGTCCAATGATTATCGGTGGACGTTATGGTTTAGGCTCAAAAGACGTACTGCCAAATCAAATCGTAGCGATTTATGATGAATTGCTCAAAGATAAAAAAGCGGCTAAATCGCGCTTTACAATTGGAATTGTCGATGATGTAACCTACACCTCTCTTGATTGTGGAGAAGCTTTAGATTTAACCAATCCCAAAACCTATCAAGCAAAATTTTGGGGCTTTGGTTCTGATGGAACAGTCGGTGCCAATAAATCAGCTATCAAGATTATCGGCGATCACACCGATAAATATGCGCAGGGATTCTTTTACTACGATTCGAAAAAGTCTGGTGGATTAACGGTTTCTCATTTACGTTTTGGTGAAACACCGATCCGCTCGACTTATTTGATTGAACATGCAGATTTTGTTGCGTGTCATACAGCCGCCTACTTAAATACCTATGATTTGGTTAAAGGCTTGAAAAAAGGTGGGACATTCTTGCTTAATACGGTTTGGAATGACGAGCAATTAGAACGTTTCTTACCAAGCAAACTAAAACGTTATTTAGCTGAAAATGAGATTCATTTTTATACAATCAATGCCGTTAAATTGGCCAGTGAAGTTGGTTTAGGTGGGCGAATCAATACTGCGATGGAAACAGCCTTTTTCAAATTAGCGGATATCATGCCCTTTGATGAAGTTTTACCTATCTTAAAAGAAGAAGCTTTCAAAAGTTATGCCAGAAAATCAATGTCAGTTGTTGAAAAGAATGTTCAGGCAATCGAACGCACAGTTGAACTTTTGCATAAAGTTGAAGTGCCAACTAGTTGGAAAACGGTTGAAGTAAAACCAAAAGTCCGTAAAGAGAATGTGACGGATTATGTTCATGAAATCGTAGAACCAATCAATCGCCAAGAGGGAAATGATCTTGCAGTTAGCGCGTTCATCAAAAATGACATGACAGACGGTCGAATGCCACTTGGAACTACCGCTGTGGAAAAACGAGGTATTGCAGTAGAAGTGCCAGAATGGAATAGTGATCGCTGTACAATGTGTAATGAATGTGCGTTTGTTTGCCCTCATGCGGCAATTCGACCATTTTTAGCAGACGATGAAGAAATGGAAGAAGCGCCAGCCGGCTATATCGTAAGAGAAATGCGTGGTGCTGATGGGCTAAAATACCGTATTCAAGTTTCTGTAGAAGATTGCACGGGCTGTGGTCTTTGTGTGGATGCGTGTCCTGCTAAAGGCAAAGCGTTAGTCATGAAACCTTATGAAGAACAAAAAGAACAAGCAATGAACTGGGCTTTTTCTATGACCTTGAAACAAAAAGAAAATCCAGCAAAACCTAATACTGTTTTAGGAACACAATTTAACAAACCGTTACTAGAATTTTCAGGCGCTTGCTCTGGTTGTGGAGAAACCCCTTATGTCAAATTACTAACCCAAATGTTTGGTGATCGCATGATGATCGCAAATGCTACAGGTTGTTCGTCTATCTGGGGTGGTGCCGCACCAGTTGCGCCCTATACAACGAATGACCAAGGACAAGGACCCGCTTGGTCTAACTCCTTGTTAGAAGATAATGCAGAATTTGGTTACGGCATGCTATTAGCTAGTCAGACACGACGTGAACATTTAGCGATGAAGATGAGTGAAGCGATGAACGTTGCTTCTCCTGAATTAAAATTATTAATGGAAGACTGGATCAACCATATGCACTCGGGTGAAGGGACACAACAACGTGCGGCTAAACTAAAAGCTGCCTTGCTTGATGAAAAAACAAATCAACCATTATTAGAAGCGATTTATGCAGATAATGATTTATTTGTAAAAAATAGCCAATGGATGATTGGTGGAGATGGTTGGGCATATGATATCGGTTATGGCGGGATCGATCATGTTCTTGCCAGTGGTGCTGATGTCAATATGTTGGTGTTAGACAATGAAGTCTATTCTAATACTGGTGGACAAACCTCTAAAGCGACACCTGCTTCTGCAATTGCCAAATTTTCTGCCAGCGGAAAATACGTTTCTAAAAAAGATCTAGGCATGATGGCGATGACCTATGGTAATGTTTATGTGGCTCAAATCGCATCTGGTGCTAACCAAATGCAGACGATCAAAGCCTTCGAAGAAGCAGAACGTTTCCAAGGACCATCAATCATTATCGCGTATACACCATGTATTACACATGGGTTAGCAGGTGGTATGAGCAAAACGTTAGAGGAAGCTAAAGAAGCCGTTAATTCTGGTTATTGGTCATTGTATCGCTACAATCCAGAGTTGAGAGAAGTAGGTAAAAATCCTATGACTTTAGACTACAAAAAACCAAATTTTGACGAGATGACTAACTTTATGCGCAAACAAGTTCGTTTTTCATCATTGGAATCTACTCAGCCTGGCTTTGCAGGCAAATTATTTGAGAAAACTGTGAATGATGCGAAGAATCGTTTTTATAATTATGCACGAATGACAGGACAAGAAGAAAAAATCCGAGCGAAATTAGAAAAAACAACGGATGAAGCTGTTACTGAAAAAACACCTCGTGTAAAAAAAGAACGAATCGTTGATCCAGAAGCTGAAGCCAGAAGAGCAGCCAAAAGAGCAGAACGAGCAGCTAAACGTGAACGATCAGAATAGTAAACCTAAAAAGGAAGAGTAAAGGATAGCCTTTATTCTTCCTTTTTATTAATCCAGTTGCATATGTTAGACCCTTCGGCGATAACGAAAAACTAGCCGTGGAAAGCTTACGTTCCTATTTTTTCTTATATCGTTTAGGCTCTGATCAAGCGTATGCCACTTTTATTTCCATTTCCTAATTTTTTCTATCTTTCACTCGCCGTCCTGTAATCGAATAAAATATTATGGTATACTTATTAAGAAATCTTCAGAGAGAAGTGAGGTTTATTATGTCTTTTCAACTTAATCAGTTATTTGATTTGAATTATTGGCGGCAATTGATCTCATCTGATTTCTTGTCCCGTGATTATATTATCAATATTATAGATATTCTGGTAGTATGGTATCTTGTCTATAAATTAATCATGCTCGTCAGAGGAACAAAAGCTGTCCAACTGTTAAAAGGGGTCGCTGTTTTTATTGTCATCCGAATATTGAGTGAAATTATTGGACTGCATACGTTGTCCTGGTTGATGAATCAAGTGATTATGTATGGTGTAATCGCAGCAGTCGTTATTTTTCAGCCAGAAGTCCGGCGAGGCTTAGAGCATCTCGGTAGAAGTTCATTTTTCCGAACGACAAGATCAGAGCAACAAGAAGATGAGAAAATGATTCTCGCCTTTGATAAAGCGATTCAGTATATGTCAAAACGAAAAATTGGTGCGCTAATTACAGTAGAGAGAAATACTGGATTAGACGAATACATTGAGACAGGTATATCGTTAGACGCCGATATTACTGGAGAATTGCTGATCAATATTTTTATCCCTAATACACCCCTGCATGATGGTGCGGTAATCGTGAAACAAGGGAAGATCGCTGTGGCAAGTGCGTATCTGCCATTGTCAGAAAGCAACTTGATTCCAAAAGAATTTGGTACCCGACATAGAGCAGCCGTTGGGATTAGTGAAGTCAGTGACGCTGTGACAATCATTGTATCGGAAGAAACAGGTGATGTCAGTCTAACCTTAAATAACGATTTGATTCCTAGATTAACACAAGAAGAATATCTGAAAATTCTTAGAGCAGAATTAGTACCAAACGAAGAAAGAAAAGACAAAAAGAATCTTTTGCAGCACTTTCTTGAAGGTGTTTCGAAAGGGGCGAAAAAGAAATGAAAAAGCCCTCACAAAGTAATTGGTTCTCAGGATTATTAGCATTACTTTTTGCCTTGCTACTATTTTTCAATGCGAATGCTTCTGGGAATATTTCCAATATGTCTGGTACAAACCAAGTGTATGACGAAATGCTTTACAATATTCCGGTTCAAGTGGAGTATGATCAAGCGAAGTATTTTGTTTCAGGTTATGAAGAAACGGTTAATGTACATTTAAGTAGTGCGAATCGAATTCAATTGAATTTGGAAGCGAATGAGGATACTAGAAATTTTCAAGTGGTGGCAGATTTGACTAAAACACCGCTTGGAACGTCAGAAATTCAATTAAGAGTTAAAGGCTTGAGCACAGCTGTAACGGCTGAAATCGAACCTAAAACGATCACTGTCACCGTTGAAAATAAAGTAACAAAAACATTTGACGTTGAACCTCAGCTACCAGAATCCATTGAAGCAGAAGGGTATAAGGTTAAAAAAGTTGCTGTGAGTCCTAAAACGGTAGAAATTACGACTGGAGAAGAGACTGCAAAAGCGATCACTCGTGTCATTGCACCGCTGTCAAACGTCAAGCAATCTGCCGATACGATCAAGCAAACAGTCAATGTCCAAGCGCTAGATGATAAAGCACAAGTATTGAGTATCGAAAATCCAGCGCCGCAAGTAAAAGTCGTTGTAGATTTAGTGTTACCTTCAAAAGAGGTTGGATTGACTATTAGTCCAACTGGGTCACCACCGGCTGATATTGATCATTATACATTTAATCTTTCAACTCAAAAAGTTGAGATTAGAGGGACAAAATCAGTGTTGGATGCAATCGATTCAATAGAATTGCCTATTGATGTAAGTAATGTAAAATCATCAACAAAACGGACAATAAAAATTCCGACAAACGCAGAATATATTGTTTCGCCTGAGGAAGTAGAAGTGACGATTAATCCAGTTTTTGCAGGAACCAATACCAGTTTTTCTCAAACGAGCGGCCAAAGTGCAACAACATCTGATACAAGTCAAGTGTTGCCAGCTCCAGAGCCCTCCAGTGAAAAAACGACAAGTTCCTCCAGTACATCAAGTTCGTCAAGCTCAACTAGTAGTGAGAGCTCAGTTGAAAATGAGATAGAAAAAGAAATTAGTTCAGTTCCTGCAAATTAAGTTGATTGACTAAGACGAGCAATTATTTCTTGGAAGCAAAACACAAATAATAATTGCTACTGTTTTGGTAAGTAGAAGGAGAGTTATAATGGGTAAATATTTTGGAACAGATGGTGTTAGAGGCATAGCAAATAAGGAGTTAACACCAGAATTAGCATTTAAATTGGGCCGCTTTGGCGGGTATGTATTAAGTCAGCATGAAGATTCTACACGTCGTCCGCGAGTATTAGTAGGCCGCGATACACGTATTTCTGGTCAATTATTGGAACAGGCGTTGATTTCAGGACTACTTTCTGTTGGAATCGAAGTCTTTCAACTAGGTGTTATTTCAACGCCGGGAGTTGCCTATCTAACAAGATTGCAAAAAGCGTCAGCTGGTGTAATGATCTCTGCTTCTCATAATCCAGCAGAGGATAACGGAATCAAATTCTTTGGTTCAGATGGTTTTAAATTAGTTGATGATCAAGAGCTTGAGATTGAAGCATTATTAGATGCAGAAGAAGATAATTTACCTCGTCCTTCAGCTGAAGGCTTAGGCACGCTGGATGAATTTCCAGAAGGGTTATTAAAATATTCTCAATTCTTAGTACAAACAATTCCAGGTGATCTATCTGGGTTAACTGTCTGTATTGATGCTGCAAATGGTGCTACTGCAACTTCAGTTAATCGCTTGTTTGCAGATTTGGAGACAGACTTCTATACAATGGGAACGAGTCCAAATGGATTGAATATCAACGATGGTGTTGGGTCTACTCATCCTGAGAAGTTAGCCGAGATGGTCGTTGAAAAAGGTGCTGATGCTGGACTTGCTTTTGATGGTGATGGGGATCGAATTATTGCGGTCGATGAGTTAGGCAATATTGTTGATGGAGATAAAATTATGTTTATCTGCGCTAAATATCTTGCTGAAAAGAACCGCTTGAAAAAAGATACGATCGTAACCACAGTTATGAGTAATTTAGGTTTCAGAAAAGCAGTAGAAGCGGCTGGAATGAAAGACGTGATCACTCAAGTGGGTGACCGCTATGTTGTAGAAGAGATGCGTAAAAATGATTATAATTTTGGTGGAGAACAATCCGGTCATATGATCTTTTTAGATTACAATACAACAGGTGATGGAATGCTTTCTGGTATTCAATTATTGAATGTAATGAAACAAACGGGGAAAAAATTATCAGAACTGGCTTCTGAGTTGACTGTGTATCCCCAAAAGCTAGTAAACATTCGAGTGACGGACAAACATGGTGCAATGGATGTTCCTGCAATCAAAGAAGTGGTTGAATTGATGGAGACAGAAATGAACGGTGACGGTCGGATTTTAGTTCGTCCTTCTGGAACTGAACCATTATTACGTGTAATGGCTGAAGCGCCAACTCAAGAAAAAGTTGATTACTATGTAGATAAAATCGCTGATGTTGTAAAAGCAGAAATTGGTATAAGCTAATCGTAAAGATTTTTGATGAGGTTGGGACAGGAGCGTTTAACTCTGAGAAATAAGAGGGAATTCACGAAAATTGTT